>CP166960.1:300000-383264 GCA_041447175.1 Candidatus Bathyarchaeia archaeon
AACCAGTAAAGCACTACTAAACCAACCTTTCTTTTCTCTTTTTCATTTTACCACAAAAGCTCGCAGCCCTTTCTGTTTCTGACAACAACGCCAGAATTATTAAAGCTGATTAGCCGTGTAAAACAAAAAAAGGAAGAACCTGCATTTAGCAGGGAGCGGTTTTCTGCGCGAATTCCCACGCGATGTTGCCTTTCCAAACTTCACCTTGCTTGGTCAGGCGAACTTCCTTGTCGTCAATTTCAATAAGCCCCTTCGCCTTGAGATTTTCAAGCTGTGGTGCGAAGACGTCTTCGGGAAGTTTGCCAAACTTCTCCATAAACTCTGCTTTACTAACTGGTAACCTGATATAGAGGCGGCTCATTTCCCGTCGCATCATGTCTTCATCAGAGGATTCAGAGAGCTTTTGGATGGGTAGCTTGCCTGACTGCACAATTGCCATGTATTCGTGGATGTCGTCGGCGTTGCTGTAGCTGAACCGCTGCAGGTAACCCATAAAGCAGCCTGCACCCGTAGTGAGGATGCCGCCCCATGGCCAACCGTTAAGGCAGTTTTCCCGCATATGCCACTCGTTGCGGCTAAAGCGGTCATGACCCACAGCTTTGTAGCCGGCATCCGTCAGGAGCTTGTAAGCAGCAAGATACATCTCTTTCTCAAAGTCCGCGTCGGCTTGTGGTGGCACCACACCTTTCTGAATCATCTTTTCCAGCGGTGTTCCGGGGTCAACGTGTAGAGAGTAGCAGTCAATTTCCACGTCTAACTCGACGGCTTTCTTGAGGGTTTCAATCCAGCTTTCCATGGTCTGCGTCGGGAAGTTATACATAAGGTCAACGCAGACACATAACTCAAGTTTGCGGGCGTGACGGATGGCTTTCTCCACATCTTCGGCGGAGTCGGGCAGGCACATCAGTTTTCGTAGCCTGTTGTCAAAGGTTTGGGCACCCATGTCCATTTGGTAGACGCCGTACTCAGCGAGTTTGTCAATTTTTGGCAGCGCCAACGTCTTGGAGGAGCCTGTGACTTTGATAAAGTACTCCTTGTTTAATGTAAAGTTGGCTTTACAGAAGTCAATGAGGTCAATCATTTGTTCTGCCGCGAGCACGCTCGGGGTACCGCCGCCTAAAACAATCTCGTCAAACACGCTGGTTTTGACGTACTTAGTTTTAGCGTACATTGCCAGCTCTTTTTTGAGTTGTTCCATGTAGGGTTCAATTTCCACCCTGCTGGTGGCGGTGGTGGGGAAATAGCAGAAAGCACATCGGCTATCACAAATTGATATCCAAGGTTGTAGCTCCATCAGCCTGCCAGAGGTGTTTTCGGTGTTTAGGAACTCCATGAACGCCTGGTAGGTTTCAGGTTTAATTTCTGGGTAATCCCGGTATGTGTGGGGGGGCCAATTTGCTCTTTCTTCATAAACGTCTGATTTACTTTGCGATGTTGCGTTTTTCATTTTTTTGAAGCCTCAAACGCCTGAATGGAAAAAACGTTTAATAGCAGATAAAGTTTCCGTTACCCCACGCAAGGTGCTTCTGCAATGGTTTTTTGGTGCAGGGTGTTCTTCTGAATAGTCTTAAGTACCTCTTCTCCTGAAACCACATATATTTGCAGCGGTGGACCGAGTTGAAGAGCACTTCCAGATGGGCATTCAAAGTGGGCTTATTTGCGGCGCTGGCAGTCTGGTTTGGCTCCTCCGCCGTTCAGGTCGGCAGAAGCCTCATCACTGGCGTAGCTGATCCCTTCACAGATATCCCCGGTGCCGTCGGGCTAAGCTTTCGCATCGCCGCCGCTTTTGTCGCCTTAGTTGCGGTGCTGTTTTACCTGGCAAAACGCGCATTTTCAGATGTTGAATTGATTACCACTTTTCGCTGGCTGGTTCTGCTTGAAGCAGCCTACTTTGTGCTGTTTTTGCCCTCCGCCGTTTGGGGCTTCCAATACAGCAGCGTCTTGTACTCCCGCGAATTCTTCATCATAGAAGCAGGTTTACCCTGCCTTGTTGAAGCCCTCATAATGCCTACCGTGCTGCTGATGTTCTTCTTTAAACTAAAACCCAACACGCCTGCCGCCCCCGTCATCAAATGGGGTCTGATAACCGCGTCTGCCTACCTTTTTGTCATCTGGTTTAATTACACGGCGCAGTGGTGGAGCGACATTTACCTTCATGGGCTGGGCTTCTTGGAGTCCAACCTGTACCTTTTCGAGTTTGCCTTAACCGTCGGCGGGCTGCTGCTTTTGGCAATCTACACGGTGGTTTACACAAAAAACTCAGTTGGGGCGCAAACTTTGGCGGGGCTGGATTTGCGGCGGGCAGGTGCCATCTTGACAGCGTTGGGCTTGTACTTTGATGTTTTAGTGGTTTTGTGGGTTCTGTTTGGCGACGCCAGTTTTGGCAGGTTAACCGTGTGGCCTGCGTTTTCGGTGCTTCACAACGTTGATGTCTGGATGGCGGCGTTGCCGCTGGTCGGGTTACCGCTTATGTTTTCAAAGAAAAGAAAAACTGCCCAAGAAAAATGATGAAGGTTACTGCGTTTTTTTGCGCAGTACTTCGGGTATGTAGGGGCAGGCGGGGTCGGATTCGTACATGTCGCCCGTGTAGGCGTAGGCGCGGTTTCGGCATCCGCCGCATATGTCGCGGTACTCGCAGACTCCGCATTTGCCCTTGAGGACGTTGCGGTCTTGGAAGCTCGTGTAGAAGGGTGACGCTTTGATTTCGTCCCACGCCGTCTGCAGGCTCTTGTTCCGGATGTTGCCCAGCTTCATGGGTTCATCGGGAGTCAAGTCAGTGTAGAAGCAGGGAATCAGGTCGCCGTTCTCGGTGACGCTCACGTAGCCGCCAAACGCGAAGTAGGTGCATTTGCCGTGGAATTTGTGTTCGTACCATTCATCAAAGTTGGGGATGTTACGTTGCTTGACGACGCGTGCAAAGTGGGGGCAGTGGACGTGGATTTCGAATTTGCCCTCGTACTTTTGGGTTAGGTCCCAGATGTGGTTAAGCGTCCACTCGTACTGCTCAGGCGAGGGGGCAAGCTCCATAGTAACTTTGGCTCTGCCGCTGGGCACCAAGTGGTTATACCAGACAAAGTTGGCGTGGTATTTGTCGGCGAGTTCGGCGACGTGGTCAAGGTGCTGGTAGTTAATGGTGGTGATGGCGCAGGCTAAGCCGTTAAGGATTTTGCCTTTGGATAGCTTCTCGATGGCGGCTAAGGCTTTTTTGTAGCTGCCTATGCCTCGGAGTTGGTCGTTGATTTCTTCTGGTCCGTCGATGCTTACTGACGTCCAGACCTGGTTTTTGACGAGGTTGTCGTATATGCTGCCGTCGACGAAGACGCCATTGGTAAGCAGGCAGACATTGAGGCCTTTGCTTTTGGCGTAGGTTACGATTTCAAAGATGTCGGGTCGAGTGAGGGGTTCGCCGCCTTTGATGCCGAACCACCGCACACCAAACTTGGTGACCTCGTCAACGAGGTGAAAGGCTTCTTTGGTTGTGAGTTCGTTGGGGGCTTTGGCGCCTGTGGCGTCGACGTTGCAGTATTTGCATCGGGCGTTGCAGGCTCCTGTAGCACGCCAAGAAGTCATAAGTAATGGACCTTTATGTACCATGAACAGAATTCCTCTTACATATGTCCTGAATGTGTTTCTAGTTTAGAGTTGTCAACCTAAAAAAGATTATGCGCTTCACGCTTAGCTGGAGGCTGCTTTGTTTTTTTACGGTTGACGGTTTTGGACGCATTTTCTCCGTGTAGCAATTGCTGTAGCCAAACCTGTTGCCGTAATCAAAGCCAAAACGGTGGCAGGCGAAAACTCTGGTACAGTCGGCGACGGCGTAGCGTTCTCAGTTGTTGATGTTGCTGGCGCTGACTCAGAAGACTGGATGTCGTCAGCAGGGGTGTATTGTGCAGTTACTGAGAACATGCTGTAATCCATGTAAACTCCACCAATCGCGTACAGTTTATCGTTTAAGCCCACAACTTCGGCGCCCCCAAAGTCACCTAAGCTGTTGTTTAGGGGAATTGGGGTTCCATTGGTCCACCGTTGGCTTGAGGGGTCGTAGATTTGGTTAAGGTTGCCGCTTATCACATAAATTTTCTTGGTCGCAGAGTTGTCTGTTGTGGTGGCGGCGCTTGCAAAGCTTACGTTGGCGTTGGGGATGGAGGGACCAATTTTCCAGGTGTCAGTTTCGATGTCATAAATCTGGTTTAATGCAGATTGCACCTGTGTTCCGTTTGGGCTACTTGTTACGCCTCCAATCACGTAGATTTTGCCGTCCACCACGGCTGAAGCATAATCGCTCACGGGAACCAGCATCGGCGCTTTCTGGGTCCACCTGTCCGTAGTGGGGTCATAAGCTTCATTTGCCTTGGTTAAGCCTGCGCTGTTTCTGCCACCTATCACATAGATTATTCCATCCACTACGTTTGCCATCGCGCCTGTCCGCGCCGTTGGCATGGATGTTCTGTTCTGGTTCCAAGTGTCCATCAAGGGATTGTACGTCCAAACTTGACGGGTCACTTTTCCCGTTGACTCTGGCCCTGAGCAGCCACCTATAACGTAGATTTCGTTCTCGTAAACTGCTGTTCCGAAATATGCCAACGTGTCGGGCATCGGTTTTTTCTCAAACCACTTATCAAGCGATGGATAATACTGCAGCACGTTTACGGTTGCGGTCTCGACGACGCGGTAACCTCCAAAAACATAAATTTTCCCATTAACTGCCGTGACTCCTTGTCCGTATCTCGTGAGGGGTGACGCTTTAGGTTCCCACGCTCCTTCGGAAGTGAACGTTGGAGTAACGGATGTGTTGTCGTACTCGGCAACCAACGTGTAATTTTGTACGTTTGTGGCGGTTATTTTTATTTCTACGTTACCCTGCACTTGCTCTCTGCCATTATGTTCCAATCCCACGCCCCACGTCATGTTCGCTATACCGTCACTGTCTGACTTTGACCCGCCTGATTGTGAACCAAAATAAATCATCAACTCCGCGGCTCCTGTGGAGACATAGTTGCCGCTGACTCGCCAATGCGCCTGAGTAGGCATAAACAAGTCTACAGTTTGGCTTTGATTGCCTGTTATTGTCTGGATATAAACCCACTGCGGCTCAGCTTGACCAGTAGGAAGAGACGGCGGATACCAGTATGGGTTTGCGGTTGTTATGGAACTTGCTGACGCAGCAAGAAGTACAGCCAAAGAAATCAAGGCAAACGCTGCCCTTTTGTTTTTCAATGTTGCCCCCTCCTTAGAGCAAACGCTGCACTTCCTACTGCGGCTGCCACAATCAACACGGCGAGAGGGCTGAATTCAGGAACTGTCGGAGATGGTGATGCCGCTAAACTCGGGTTTGGTGATGCTAAAACTGAAGCCTCGCTTGGCTTTGACGTCGACACGAGTGGACTTGAACCCGTTCCACTATAACCTATGGGTGTGTATTGGTCATTTACGGAGTAGTACGTTCCGTTTTCGCCTTTGAAGACGCCCCCTACAGCGTACAACTGGTCATCTACGCATGTGACGACTACGTCGGCAAAGTTCTCCATGCGGTTAGTCCTCTGCATGGGCGTAGCCAGCGTCCAGTTGTCCTCTGCGGGGTCGTAGACTTGGTTGAATCCTTTGCCCACAACGTAGATTCTTTTGGGCACCATAACACTCGACGTAGCTGCGGCGCTTAACCCGCTCACCGCGTTCGGAATCGGCGCTCCTAACTGCCAAGTGTCGGTTTTGGCGTCGTAGATTTGAGTCACGTTAACAAGGCTCAGTTTGGTGCTGTTGGCTGCCCGCGTTAATCCGCCAATTATGTATATCTTGCCGTCAACTACTGCCGAAGCGTAATCTGTAACAGGGGTCGGCATTGGCGCCTTTGTGATCCATGTGTCTGTGGCTACATCATATACCTGCGTTGTGTTGGTGACTTCGTATGTTAAGCCGTTGTTTATTCTGATTGCCTCGTTTGATGTGCCGCCCATGAGGTAGATTTTTCCGTCCACGGCATTTGCGTCCATCCCATATCTCTCTGTGGGCATGGGCGTCTTGCTTGTGTTCCACGTGTCGACTGTGGGGTTGTAGACCCAAACCGAGTTTGTACCACTTCCTGACAAAAACCATGACCCCCCAAAAACGTAAATTTCCCCCTCGTTAACGGCTACGCCTGTGCCTCCTCTCATGCTGGGCATTGCTTTTCTGGTGACCCAAATATCCGCGAGGGGGTCGTATTCTTGATTGAAGTCGCATGGAACGCCGCCTTGAATAAACAGGCAACCGCCTAAAGCGTAAATTTTGCCGTTAGCTACTGCGAGACTTACCGCGTATCTTGATGCTTGATAGGCTGCTTTTGTCTTCCATGAATCCTCCGAAGCCGTGGTTGTGTTTGTGGTTTCAGGTGTCAGGTCTAAGGTGAAGTAGACGGTTGAGTTGTTTCCTGTCCAAAACATCGTGCGGTTTCCCGGCAGCACAACGCCCAAAGAGTAGACGGTTAGGCTGTGGTTGCCTTGGGTGAAGTTTAGGGTTTCGGAGTAGCTGTAGTGGTCTACGCCTGGTGGTGGATAATGTGTGCAGTAATAGATACTTTTGGGAAGATAGCCGTCGATGGCGTAGCTGATGCTTGCCACCCCCGCATCAACGGGCAATGGCTGCTGGGGTTTACTGGTGTTGAAGCTAAACGGGATGCTGGCGGAGTGGTAGATTGTGTTGTTTTGGGGGCTCAGAAGCTCGATGCTGGGTGGAACCGTGTCGGGAATAGGTTCTACTTCGCTGAAGATGACCCATGGGTTAGCAGATGTCAATGGTGCAGCCAAGAGGGTAAAGGTTAGGGAAAAGGCTGCCAAAAAGCAAACTGCGCCCCAGTTTTTCCTGAGCATAGGCATCCATGTTTTATGGTGCCTGTTTTTGGGTAAAAGCGTTTTTGTAAAGGTTTATTGTGTAAAGAAAAACCTTGTGTTGTTTTCCTTGAACAAGAAAAGGGACGGGGGAGTGCCCTTATGCTTTTTTAATGTAGTCTAGGGCTTCTTGGGCGCTTTGGAACCCAAACTTTACGCCCACAAACTCTTGACGCAATGCCGTAACGTCTTTTTGCACTTCGGCAGGTTTGCGTTTGCCCTTGATTACTTGTAGCATGAGGTCGCAGAGGTGCTTGATGTCGCCTTCCTTGAAGCCCCTGCGGGTTACGTCTTGGAAGCCTATGCGCAAGCCTGAGGGGTCGCCTTTGCTGCTTTGGTCGTCGTAGGGCAGCAGGTTCTTGTTGCAGATGATGTTGGCGTCTTCGAGGTCTTGGGCGATTTTGTTGCCGCCGCCAAACGCTCGGATGTCTACGGCGATTTGGTGGCTGCGGGTGAATCCTTTGTGTTCACAGAGAACTTTAACGCCGTTCTCGTACAGGTACTGCCCCGCCGTCTGCGCGTTCTTAACAATCTGCGCCGCAAGCTCCTCACCAAACAGCTTCATCTCCAACGCGGCAACGCCCAACGCTGGAAGCCTGCCCAGATGTGTGCTGGAGGCGCTGAGGGGGAAGATGGCGTACTGGATTTTCTTCACCGCCTTATCCAGCCGAGCTCCATCCGTGTTGCCCATAACAACGCCGCCCTGTGGACCCGGGAAGGTTTTGTGGGTGGAGCTGGTGATGAAGTCTGCTCCTTCGCGGAGGGGGTCTTGGAACTGCTTGCCCGCAATCAACCCCAGAACGTGGGAGGCGTCGTAGGCAACGTACGCGCCTACTTCGTCGCAGACCTCCTTAAGCTCCTTGATGGGGTGGGGGAACAAGAAGAGGCTGCCGCCAAACGTGACGATGCCTGGTTTAGCGGAGCGGATGACGTCGGCGGAGCGGTCAACGTCGATGTTCATTTCGTCAATGTTATAGACGTGGCTGATGTTTTCTATGCCCAAAACGGCTCCTGCTAAGCCCGTGTAGTCATGGCTGATGTGGGCACCGCAGCTGAGTGGGGTGACGACCATTTTGCGGTTCTTCGTCGCCAAACTTAACCCCTTGAACGTGGCGAGGTTTGCGTGGGTGCCTGAAACCAAGCGGGTGTCTGCCCAGTTGCAGCCAAACAGGCTCTTCATGAGGTCCGTGGCGTAGTCCTCGATGGGCGACATGTACTTTTGACCTTGGTAGTAACGTTTTTTGACGTGTCCCTGCAGGTCGTTGTCGCCTTCCGCGTACCTGCCCTCCAAATCTGACGCTGCGGCTTGCATTTCTTTGACGGCGGGCGATTTGATGCCTTCGCTGGCAATCATGTTTATGCATTTTTGGTCGCGGTATTCTTCATGGTTACGGGTGGCTTCTGTTAGTTTCAGAAAGAGGTCGTAGAAATCTTCCATTCGTATCGTCCTCAGTGATTACCAATCGGTGAATGCCTTTGTTGTATTTAGCCCTTACTGGAATTGCCCACGGCATTGCGCCATGCATTTTGAGCTAGAGCGAGTCCGATTTTCCTTTGCGGTTTGTCCACTCCAAAACAAACGCGCCCACAGCAGCAAACGGTAAAATCATAAACAGCCACGGGACCGCTGACAAGGCATCATCACCCAAAGCGGCGGGCAACACATCCGCGTCTGTATCTTCTTTCGTGCCGTCGGATTGGGAGGCTGAGGACCCTTGAGCCAAAAACAGGGACAAAACCACCGCCATACAGGCGACGGCTACGGTTACGTAGATGGTTTTCTTTTTCCTGAAGCTTTGCGTTTTCGTTGTCTCTTCGCCAACCTAATACTCACCGCAATGTGGCTCCATGACTCTTAAGCCATTTTGTCAACTGAACTTTGGCAAATTGCAAAGCCTATTTGGCAACCCGCCTGCTTCTGGCTGTCCCGAAAACTCTCGGGAAACCAACAACACCTGCCTGCTCTCTGGGCTAGCTGCATAAGGGTCAAATAAGTTCGCGACGTAGTTTCTGTATTCTGATTAACATGAAGGACCATTGGAGCAAACCCTACCATGTCGTGTTGGAAGTGGAGAACCGCCAATGCGCCATAGCTAAACGCCTCGCGCCGTTGGGGCTAAAGCACGTTAAAGTCTCAGATATCCGTAGCTCCAACCCTGCCTCAGTCAAGCACCTCATCGAACTGGACCCCGCCGAAATACGGCAACTCCCCAACCCGCCCGCCGAACTCAAAGCTGCTGCCCACCAAGGCGAAGGCAAAGCATCCATCTGGATGGAAAGCGAAGGCTGCGGCGTCTGCCACACCATCCTATCCAGCGACGCCTTCTTAGTGTCGGGCAAAAGCATTGAAGGCTACACCATCATGTACAGCTTCATGGTGCCCAGCTTTGAAGCCTTCCAAAAAATCATGTCCAACCTACAGGCGGCAGGGCTTGAAGTGCGGGTTCTCAAAATGGGCAAATTCGAACCCAAAGCGGGCGTGTTGACCGAGAAACAGGAACGTATCTTCTGGTTGGCTTTGAAGGGCGGCTTTTTTGAGTACCCACGCAGAATTGACACCGCTGAACTTGCCGCTAAGCTGGGCATTAGTCCGTCAACGCTTTCTGAGATTACTCGGCGGGGCATGCGGCGCCTTTTGGAGAGCTACTTTAAGAGTGAAACCTGAAAACTTCAAACAGCCGTCCCAATTGCGGCTTAAAACTGCTGTCCAACGCCTTTAGGCTCGCCCACAGCGTTGCGGAGTTGCTGCTGACCACTGGCTTTTGCAGTTCCTCCTCCAGCTCCGTCAAAGCCTCAAACGTGGCAAAGTTGGTGCAGCTGACAAAGAGGGCTTCGGCGAAGTCAGAGTTGGCGCTTCGAGCAAGCACCGCCGCGTCCTCAGCGGTTAACCTGCCAATGTCAAGGTTGCTCTTCAAGTTAAACGAACGCAAGTTCACCACTTCAAAGCCGCTTTTCTCCAAAAACTCCACTTCCTTCCTGTTCACCTCCTCCAAATAAGGCGTAGCAACAGAGATGCGTTGAGCCCCAACATCGCTGAGGGCGTCAACCACGGCGCGCGAAGTCACCACCACAGGACGACCAGTCACTTTCCCAATTTTCTCCGCAAGGGCGGCGTCATGCCCCACGCCTTTGATGAGGCTACCCGACGTGCAAGCAAACACAACCGCGTCCACGTCTGCGTCTTTTAGGAGTTCCGCGGCGGCTTGGGTTTCTTTCTCCATGGCTGAGAGTCCTTTGACGGTTACGTCGCGCAGGGGGATGCGGGTGGTGTGCAGGCTGATTTGGCTGCCTTGAAGGGCGGCGGAGAATTCGGTTTCGACGGTAGTGTTTGAAGACGGCAAGATAACGCCTAAACGCGGCATAGTCATCAATACATTATGGTGCGTATTTCTTATTTTTGTTACGGAATAGGAGGAACTGTTCTTGTTTGCTCAATAAATGTGTTGATTAGGCAGTTTCTTTTTTTGCTGACAGATTAGGTCTGTGGAGTTGAGGGTTCGTCTTCTTTTTGCATTCACAGAATGTGCTGTTCTAATTGTTCCTCGGTAAGCGTTATCCTTTTTCTCTTACCTGCAGTTTTTTGGTTTATCAGCAAATCCTTGACGGATTCATTAATTTCCACAAGTATGACAGGCATCTTCTTCATGGTTTGTTGTCCTTGCTCTGTTAGGCTGTAGATTTTTCCTGACCTGCCCATAACATAGCCTGCTTGTCCTTGTTTTTCTAATGCGTAGAGTTTGGAGTAGATGGTGCTTGGGTTGAGCATGATTCCGGTTTGCTTGGTTATGGCTTTGTTTATTTCGTAGCCGCTCATGGAATGCTGTGCTAGCAGCCGAATAATTACCAAGTCTAAGAAGGCTTTCAGGACTCTTTCCCGAATGCTGCACCTGCACTCAGGTTCGAACTTCACAGCAAACACCCCATGTGTTTCCTGAGCTTTTTCAGCGTCAGTCTGTTTTGGTTGCAATTTGAATTAAAGCTTTTGGATAACTTATGGTTTACCAACTCTTGTGCAACACAGCCACATGTTCAAAAAAAGACTAACATTCAGAATAATAATATGAATCATATTCCACAAGAAACCCTATACCTAACTTCTGCCCATACACGCCAACCAGCCCGAACTACACTGTTCGGAGGCGTGTCACCGCCTTGCCCTAATCGAAGGACAGAAAGAGAACAAAAAATGGAAAAACAAGAGGTAAAATAAATGAAAAAAGGTAATCTCATAGCATACGTAGTGCTAATGATGGCGTTTTTTGCATTGTCTATGATGGCATTAACAACCTCAGAAGTCAAAGGCTTCTATGGTGAGTACACTATTCAACCCATGGAAGACGGGTCTGGCGTCGCTGCTTCTCGTTGTGACCACTTGATTCAACCTCCTTCTTATCAAGATGCATGGACAGCCACCGGTATCGGGGCTTATTACGATGAGGATCCTCCGCCAGCATATGACGGCGCAATATTCCACTTTGAAAGAGGCTATGGCGGCACAATTCAAAATCCACATACGTGGACGATTCGGAGTGATCCTCTCGATCCCCTGATCTGCCAATACCAATATGGTCCATACAGTTTTACTTACTATGACAACCGTACACCCTCATGGGGTAGTGGGGAATTTGGTCTTTACTATGCGTATTACCAAGATTTGCCCATAGACAAAGACCCGTTCTCGCCTTACCCTTACCGGCAGACTACCGTAGGCGCTAATGCACAGTCGTACTTCATAGAAGTAGCGGACCCAAGCAACCGAATTTACATTTCTTCACCTATCAACCCAAATGACATGTATGCGCCAGACCCCAATTGGAGGGATAGCTAGCAAATGAACGAAAAAACGGAGTCTCCAAATCCAAGAAAGGCTAAAGCTTCAAAAGTATTTGAATGGCGTACTTTGTTAACAAGTATAGTTATAGCGATCATAACTGTTGGCCTATTTTCTCTATCACCCATAAATGTACTTTCAGCGAATACTCCTGAAATAACGACCGCGGAATCACAGTTTAATTTAGATACAGCATATGCTTATGTGGGTCGAGGTGCCCCGAATGATACAGTTACTGATTCCAGAGGAACTTTGTTGTCTCCTGTAAGTCAGTATCCTTCAGCCGTATACTTTAACATTACACGACCAGCCGCTGAAAACTTAGCATGTGATGCTCTTATAGAGGTCTATAACATAACTATAGCATCAGACAAAGGTCCCGCCGAATACTTTGTCTTCTTCGCAGGAACTAATAATGACCCTTCTTTCTCAGATGCAGACTTAAACAAACTAACTGAAGGCATTTATGACTTGTTTGATTTAAACTCGTTCGATGGCGTTACTGGTAATTTCCGCTTTAATTGGACTAATGACGAGTCTGTTTTGAGCGCAAAAGTTGGATCCTATGGAATTTACACGAACTACATAAATGGGTTGGGGCTGTGGAGTGCTGGTAAACCGAACATGGTTTCTGTAACTTTTCATAGACTCGGCTACGTAACAATGACTAGCGGAGTTATTTCCGTTCAACCTGATACAATAAATGTCAACAACAAAACACAAGTTCAGCTACAAGAATTTGACGACGGTTTTCTTAAGAATACGATAGGTGAAATCACACAAGCAAACCGATTTCAACCAATAACATAAACTTCAATTACCTCTTTTTTTATATTTTTACACAGTTTAAAGTGGATTAAACACATATAAGGTGATCACTATATCCAAAAAAAAGCTGATGACATTTTTGTTATTAGCGATTTTCGCAATTTTACCAGTTACTATCTTGAGTTCTAACGCTCTTGCGTCTTCCTCACACTTAGAAGGATGGCTTCAAACATATGGTGGAACTGGAACTGGCCAGTTTTACGCCGAGGCATTTGTTCAAGCTTACGATGGTGGATTTGTTATAGCTGGTCTGACAGATTCGGGTACTTTACTTCTTAAAACCGATTCCTCTGGAAATTTGGAATGGAATCGAACGTATGAATCAGGTTCTGGTGTTGCTCATTCTTTGATTGGGACAAGTGATGGAGGGTATGCATTAGTTGCTGACGCACAGTTGGTTAAGTTTGATGCTTACGGTAATATAGAGTGGAACAGGACCCTTATTGAAGGAAATATGGCGTATTCGCTTATACAAACAAGTGACGGCAACTATGCTATTGCAGGTTCTTCCGGGGATGTAATGCTTAACAAAGAGGCTTTTTGGCTAGTTAAGACGGATGAGTTGGGATATACCACATGGAGCAAAACGTACGAAACAGTGATGCAGGGAGCAGCTCATTCGCTTATCCAAACCCTTGATGGTGGATACGCCCTATTAGGATCTAAAAGTCAGGGTCCAGATTTTTTGCTTATCAAAACCGATTCATCGGGCGAGTTGGAGTGGAGTAAAACGTATGGCAGTGAAGATATTGATTATGGTCGGTCCATAGCCCAAAATAGTGCTGGCGAATATGCGCTAGCGGGTACACTATGGAACCGTAGCGGCACTGGACACGGAGGACTAATAAAGACTGATTCAAGCGGGAACATATTATGGATGAGGAATTATCCAGGAGGGTTCCCATTGTTGATGGCGGCTACTGGTGAAGAAGGCTACATTTTATGCTCAAATTTAACGCTGTTTAAGACGGATTCAGAAGGCAACACATTATGGACCAAAGGTCTGGATCTGCCCACAAATTTTTATTATACGTCCGAATTTTCAATAATTCAGACCTATGATAGAGGGTATGCGATTTTGGGAGGTGCATCCTTGCCCGATACTGACGGTCAGAGTGGGATTTCTTATGTATGGCTTTTAAAAACAGATGCAGATGGAAACTATCTTTCGTCCCCTTCGTCTACGGTTGTTGCCAGTAATACTTCAAGTTCATCGCAAGCACTTCAGCCAACGATAACAACGTTGCCATCGCCAACAGTACCCGAATTGAAACCGATTCTAATTTTGGTTTGCGCTGTAGCAGCATGTTTTGCCGCTTTCATCTTCAGGAAAAAGCGTCTGCTGAAATAATCCGCTAGCTGTTCCAACAAGTTTGTTGACATAGTTTTTCTTTACAAAACAAATCTTTACAAACATGCTTTTAGGCAACTTAGGACGTTAGGTGAATGATTGCTATGGGTAAGAAAACTTGGGCAATCGTTGGCTCTTTGCTCTTAAAGCGTTTTTGCAAGGAAAAGTCGCGTTTAGTGATAGTTTTGTCGGTAGTTTTGCTGGTGCTGTTGCCCGTAGGTTTAGTTAGAGCCGATAGTGGGATTGAAGTAGCTCCTGTTTCCCCATCCATTGTGTGGCAGCGAACATTTTACCAAGGTACCTCAACCTCGGCTAGTTCAGTGACACAAACAAGCGATGGTGGATACGTTTTAGCGGGTACAGTGATTTTAAACTCCCTTGGCGAAATAGAATATTGGGTAACCAAAACAGATTCTTTAGGTAACCAGCAGTGGAGTATAAACGGACTCCAACAGCCCGGCTTTGGCCCCGCCAGCTCGATAGTTCAAACTCCAGACGGCGGGTGCGCTTTTGTCTGTAGCTATGGCGGTTTTTATGGTCCCTCTTACCTGATTAAAACTAACTCCCAAGGCGAAATACAGTACAATCAAAGCTACAGCAGTTTCAGCTTTAGCTCTTTGCAGATAAGCGGCGACGGCGACTTTGTGATGGCGGGTTACCAAAACAAGAGTTTCGCGTTAGCTAAAGCAAACTCCACTGGCAATATAGAATGGAGCCACACCTACGGCGACAGCGAAGACAACACGGTTGGGTTTGTATCACTGGTCACCACAAACGATGGCGGGTACGCCTTGGGAGGATGGATATGGCTACGCTCTAATGGCGGGGGGGCAAACAACGCCATAACAAAGACGGATGCAAACGGCAGCGAGCTATGGACCAGATACTTCGCTGGCGACGGCGCTCGTCAAATGATCAAGACAAGCAACGGCGACTTCGCAATAGCCACTTCCTCTGGCATAGTAAAGGTGGATGGTAATGGTAGTGAGCAATGGACAATAAGCAATTTACCCGCGCGTACCGCTTGCCTGGTTCAAACGCAAAATGACGGTTATGCCATTGCAGGCGAGATGCCATCTGGTGGCAGTAAGCCTTGGCTGGCCATTGTAGAAGCTGCAAATTCCAACCCAACAACTCAGCCTTCTGGGCTGCAGTCATCCCCACCAACTATGACGACCGCGTCGCCATCTCCATCAATTCCTGAATTAACACCTTGGGTGCCCTTGGCGTTAGCTGTTGTAGTTTGCGTTGTTGTAGTGGTCTTGAGAAGAAGGCTTAAGCTTGTGGGATGACCGCTTTAGGTGACAATCGTTTCGTCTTTAAAGTGGGCTTCTACAGTTTTTCTTTTTAGCAAATTGTTCTATTGCCGTGGTGTTTAGAGGGTTTTGCGTTCGGTTGCTGTTTTGTTTTGGCGGTTCAGGGTTGTAGGTGGTTACTTTCTGGGTTAGTGTTGCTTTTGTTGTCTGCTGTAGTTGTGGTTGTAGGCTGTCGAGTTTTCATCGAAGTCGTTTTGCATATGTGGAAGAAAACGGTTGAGTGTTCAACGTTCCTTCCTTGTTAGTTTATTTCTTTGGGGGATGTGTTGACGCTTCGCTATCGATGATGAGCAAGTGCTGGGCGTATAAATAGAAGCTATTGTTTTTGCCAAGCAAATAGCCCTTGCGCCTAAGGGCTGAACAAACCCTTTAAATCACGCGCGTTTCTCTCTTAATTAGGCAAACCGCTTCAACATCTTTTAAAAATCCCTGAAATGTTCGGGACAAACGCTATCTCTGCCCAAACCTAATTAACCCAACAGGTAAGGTGAACAAATATGAGTCAAACTCAACCTGAAACCGCCATGTTCTGTTGGCAATGTGAACAAACCGCCCAAGGCAAAGGCTGCTCCACCTTTGGCGTATGCGGCAAATCCCCTGACGTAGCCTGCCTCCAAGACCTCCTAATTTACCTGCTTCGAGGAACAAGCCAAATCGCCGTGGAAGCAAAAAGAGTCGGCGTAGCAGACGAACAAACCGACCTCTTCATAGCTGAAGCCGCCTTCGCAACCCTAACCAACGTCAACTTTGACCCAGACGACCTCATAAACCGCTACATCAAAAAAACCCTCGAGTTACGCGAAGACCTCAAAGCGAAGGTCAAGGCTGCAGGAGGAAAAATCGACTTCCAAGGCGCCGCAACCCTCATCCCCGAAGAGACCCTGGAAGGCATGGTTAAGCAGGGCAAACAAGTCGGCATCCAGGCAGACTCAGCCGACAACCCCGACCTGCAAGGGCTTCACTGGCTGCTCATCTACGGCATCAAAGGCGTCGCAGCCTACGCATACCACGCCTACCACTTAGGCAAAAAAGACCCCACAGTCTTCGAATTCATCGAACAAGGACTCGCCGCAACACTGGACAAATCTTTAGGCGTAAACGACTTTGTGGGTTTAGCCCTAAAATGCGGCGAAATCAACATCCGCGCCATGGAGCTCCTCGACGCAGGACACACCGAAACCTACGGACACCCAGTCCCAACCAAAGTGCCTCTGGGACACAAAAAAGGCAAAGCCCTTCTCGTCTCAGGACACGACCTTATGGACTTGGATGCGCTTCTGAAACAGACTGAAGGCAAAGGCATCACCGTCTACACGCACGGCGAAATGCTCCCTGCCCACGGCTACCCCCAACTCAAAAAGTACCCCCACTTCTACGGACACTACGGCACCGCATGGCAAAACCAAATCCGCGAATTCCCCCAATTCCCCGGCGCCATTCTCATGACCACCAACTGCATCCAAAAACCCGCCGAAAACTACAAAGACAACATCTTCACCGCTGGACCCGTCGGCTGGCCAGAAGTGACGCATATCCCCGACAGAGACTTCACCCCCGTAATAGAAAAAGCCCTCGCCATGCCCGGCTTTCCTGACGATGTGGAAGGCAAATCTGTAATGGTGGGCTTTGCCCGGAACGCCGTTCTCGGAGTAGCAGACGCGGTGGTGGGCGCAGTCAAGCAAGGCAAAATCCGACACTTCTTTCTGGTGGGCGGCTGTGACGGCGCAAAACCTGGACGCAGCTACTACACCGAATTCGTCGAGAAAGCTCCCAAAGACACCGTTATCCTAACGTTGGCATGCGGCAAATTCCGCTTCTTTGACAAAGACCTTGGTGAAATTGGCGGAATTCCAAGACTGCTGGATATTGGGCAATGCAACGACGCCTACTCAGCAGTTGTAATTGCGCAGGCGCTGGCAAAAGCCTTCAACGTAAGCTTAAACGAGCTGCCTTTGTCGATGATTCTGTCATGGTACGAACAGAAAGCATGCGCCATTCTACTATCCCTGCTGTATTTGGGCGTTAAAAACATCCGCCTTGGCCCCAGCCTACCCGCATTCATTACACCAAACGTGCTGCAAGTGCTTGTGGACAACTTCAACATCATGCCCATAAAAACCGCCGACGAAGACCTCAAAGCCATCTTGGGCTAAACACCCTCCTCCTTTTTTCGGTAAAAGGGGAAAGAAGTGGTTAGGCTTTTATTTTCTTAAGAAGCCACGCCATGTTTCTGCCCAAATCCTCCATGGTTTTCATGCCTTCCTCATCCGCAGTGATTTCGCCTTTTTTATGTCCAACCCCAACATTCCAATAAGACGAACCTGGAACAATCATCTCGTTAATGAAGAAGAAATGGTTTATCGCATCAAACGTGGGCATTCCACCCGCACGCCTAACCGCGACCACGGCAGCTCCAACTTTACGCCTCAGGATTTCAGGCTGCGCTCGAGCAACAAACCCTGCCCGGTCAATGAGCGCCTTCAACTCGGGCGTCATCATCGAAAAATACGTCGGCGAACCCAAAAGCACACCGTCAGCCTCCGCCATCTTTTGGATGTAAAGATTCACGTTGTCCTCCTCGATGATGCAGCGTTGGTTCATTGTTTCAAAACATTTTCTGCAGGCCGTACAGCCGCGGATTTGTTGTCCCGCAAGCTGCACCAGCTCGGTTTCGATGCCCTCAGATTCAAGAACATCTAGGACACGTTTAAGAAGCAAAGCGGTGTTTCCGTCTTTTCGGGCACTCCCATTAAAAGCTACAACTTTCACAACAACACACTCCAATAACTACAGCAATTCGCGCAAGGCATCATAAAAAAGTACCGTGCACCGTGCAACCACGTGTTAGTTTAAAAGTGTGGGTTAGTGGATCAGGCTGTTAAGAGCCGCGGGCTGAAAAATTTTTTTGGGGGATGAGGGGACTTGCTTCCGCGTCTTGTTAACGCCCGACCCACCAAGCTTCACGATGGCTTCAGGACATTATACTACTTCGTTTCAAGGCTTATAACAAGTTGTGACAACCTCATGTCTACAACACAAATTTAATACCTCAGCGCCGTCCTCTGCAGGAGACATAAACAATTAATTGCGAGCGTCACCTGACTCTGTAAATTATAGCCTTCGGCGATTTGGTCAATTTGAGACAAAAAACCCAAATAGCCAAGACACTAAAAAATAAATCGAAAACCCAAAAGGTTGCCTAACAATGGCGTTTGACCAAACACCGCTTCCCACAAACCTGCCAAAATCAAGAACAGTGAAAACCCTAGGTCTAATCAGTGACACACATATTCCCTCTCGCGCCAAAGCCCTTCCCAACGCGGTTTTCAGGGTTTTTGCAAACGTAGACTACATTATTCACGCTGGCGACATTGTCGAACTAAGCGTTATTGACGAACTGGAAAAAATCGCACCTGTGCTGGCAGTTCATGGAAACATGGATGGACCCCAAATTCAGAGTGTTTTTCCCAAAGTTAATTCCCTAAAAGTTGCAGATTGGAAAATCGGCGTCACCCATGACCCAGGTGGCTTTCAGGGTTTATGTAAGATGCGGGAACTTGCAAACCAAAACGGTTTTGATGTCGTGGTCTTTGGGCACACGCATATGTCTAAAGTGCGTTGGGAAGGTCAAACCCTCTTCATTAACCCCGGCAGCCCTACAAACCCTGAACCGCCTTTTCTGTGTAAACCTACGGTTGGCATTCTTAAGCTGACTGCCGATTCTATAATTCCTGAGATACTTGAAGTGACCTAAATCGACCCCCGTTGTCACCAAATTTTTCGGGTTAACTGATTGTGGCGGCACTTGGCAACGCACTGATTTTTCATTTTAACTGACCCCTCCCCAGTGCGTTGCAAAGTCTTTTCAAGAGGCGTTTTAAAAGCAACTTTAACAGATTGGCAGACAGGAGGCAAAAAAATGGAGCACTGTCAAAACCCATGGGAAGATAACTGCAACAGCGAAAACATAAAACTATACATAGTAGTGAACGGCGCTACGCTGCCCATCTGCAAAGAATGCTGGGCTAACATAGCCGACAAAGAAATAGAATGGTGAGCACCTTGGAAAGTTTTAGTTTAAACAGCGCAAAATCTTTCGTAGGAAAAAACGTAAACCTACACCTCAAAGATGGCTCGGTCATTATAAACATACATTTAGTTGGCATACGGAAAGGCGACTTCGGCAAAGGCAACCTAATCGAATACACACCGTATGGCTTTCACAAAGCAACTCTTATACCCCTTCGAAGCGTCGCCTGGGCTGAATTATTAAACATTAATCTACTGAGATTTGCCAACTAAGCAAGCAAAAAGAGGCGTTAAAAACCGCGGGAAGTAAAGCTATGCTGCCGAAAGTTATCATACATAACTCAATCAGTTTAGACGGGTCGCTGGTAAATTTTGTTCCCAACATGGAGCTACACTATACAGTTGCTGCCCGGTTCAAACCAGATGCTTATCTCGTGGGGTCAAACACAGTCAAAGTTGGCATCCAAATGTATGAAAACGGCGTTCCTGCTGAAGAAGAAAAAGATTTCTCAAAGCCAAACCGTGACAAAGCGTTGGTTTACTGGTTTGTTCCTGATTCAGGTGGAACCCTAAAGGGGTTACTTCATGTGTGCAGGCGGTTTGAATACTGTAAAGATGTAATCGTGTTAGTTGCAGAGCAAACCCCGTGCGACTACATAAAGTACCTTAAAGAAAGAAACTACGATTTCTTGATCGCCGGAAAAACAAAGGTTGACCTCAAAAGGGCACTCGAACTTATTGCCAAAAAATATGCTGCTAAAACTGTGGTGACGGATGCTGGCAGAGTTCTAAGCAACTTGCTGTTGGAGCAGCGATTAGCATCTGCAGTAAGTTTGTTGATTCACCCGTCAATAGTAGGCAGAGAACCCTGCCGCATTTTCGACCAAATCAGTGAAAGATTCGATTTGACCCTGAAAAGCAATGAGACATTAAACCAAAACTACGTTTGGTTGATTTACGCCGTAAATGGCAGTAACCCCACGTGACTTTCGCTTGCATTAAAATAAATCCTGATATATCGCTGGACCAGAATAAACCTATGCGCTGTAATAGATGTGGAGTCTGTTGCCAAGAAACCGACATGCTCCTTTGCTCCGCCGACATTGCACGTTTAGAAAAGCAGGGCTACAGCAAGGCTTCATTTGTACGGTTCGACCAAGAAGGTTACGCCCTTCTACGAAACCGTCAAGGGCACTGTGTCTTTTATAACCCTCAAGCGTGTCGCTGTGACGTTTACGCTTCTCGTCCTTTTGGCTGCCGCGTTTACCCCGTAATTTTGGATGAAGGAAATCGTGTGATTGTGGACGCTATTTGTCATGCTCAGGAGACGATTTCGGAAGAGGAAAAAGCTCGGCGTGGTGAAGTGGTGCGCAAACTCTTAGAACAAATCGATGAAGAAGCGGCAAGACGCAGAAAAGTTAATTCATTTTAAATTTGCTTGGCTTCTTTACAGTTTTGGCAAAGCACTTTTTCGTTTCTTTTGTTCTCAATTTCTGTTAGAAGCATTAATCGACCGCCAATCAACCTGCCGCATTCATCGCATATGACTCGAACTTCTGCAACTCGACTGTTTGAATCCATAATTTGATACGGCATAATAGAGCCTCCTTAATTCCCTGTGAGTGTGTATTGTGTTGGAGCGCTTTGATTATGCTGAAACGTAACGCATGCATACTTTTTAACGGTTGAACCGCTTTTGGGTGCTATTATGTTTTTTGTTTGTCGTCTTTTTCTAGTAGATAATTGATGTATTCTGGTATGGTGCGGTTAGTTTCTTTGGCTTTTTTTTGAACGTTCTGGTAAACTTTGTCGGTGACGCATATTGTTCGGTACCCTTTGCGCGGCAACTCTTGGAGTCTCCTGTTATGTTTCCGTACTTTACGGTACTTCAAGATATAAACATTTATTGATTTGCATAAACTCAAAAATCTTGTCCGAAGCCGTCATAAGAACGTAGACTCGCGTCGCATTTCAAGTTAAACCTTAAATATCGAAGTTCCGTACAATACGAGATGTAGAGGGGACATTCAACGCCAAAAAGTGGATTCAAAAGCATTACGGTAAAGGCAGAAATCTACGACTACTTCTACAACGAATGGCTAACCGTTAAAGAAGACTACACCATAAAAAAAGGCATCCGAAGCTTCTCAGCATACGTCACCTACCGCCTATCCCAACTAATGAACGACGACAAAAGAGGCAACCTAAAGGAGTAACCTAACAATCAACGCACCCCGTTGTTGGAAGGTACCTTGTGTCTCTCCTTTTTTAAGGCACAGTCCCCACAAGCGTTGTTGCTGGTTTAGGTGCCAACAATTTTAAATAAGTCCTATTTGACCCTTAAAAGGGTGAACTATCATGCCATGCAAAGTTATTGTCGGCGCATTTTGGGGCGATGAAGGCAAAGGAAAAATCATCAGCTACCTCGCCCTCAAAGATAACCTTGATTTTTGTGTACGAACGGGCTCCGTTAACGCTGCGCATACCGTTTGGTTCGAAGGCAAAAAATATGCCTTGCACATGGTTCCAGCAGCGTTTGTAAACCCAAAAACCCGTCTGCTTGTCGCGGCAGGCGCAAATGTTCATGTCGCCAAGTTTTTTGAAGAACTGGAACTAACCAAAGTTCAGGGCCGCGTCGCAATCGACATGAACGCATCAATAATTGAGGAAAAACATAGTGCTGCTGACAAAGCCAGCGCCGTTAACAAAGGGATAGGCACCACCGGTTGGGGTGTAGGACCCGCAATAGAAGAACGCGTAAGGCGCACGGCAAGACTTGCAAAGGACCTTCCCGAGCTTAACCCGTACCTCGCTGACACCATAACTGAAATTAACGACGGCATTGACCAAGACAAACAAGTTCTGCTGGAAGGTACACAAGGCTTTATGCTCTCCCTATTCTTAGGCGGTGACTACCCATACGTGACGGGGCGCGACACAGGTGCTTCAGCAATCGCTTCCGAAGCAGGCGTCGGACCCACCCGTGTGGATGATGTGCTCATTGTTTACAAGAGCTTTATAACTCGCGTCGGAGCTGGACCCTTACCAGGCGAAATCAGCCGAGACGACGCACTTTCACGGGGTTGGTTCGAAGTTGCCGCAGGAACTGGCCGCGAGCGTCGCAGTGCTCCTTTCGATTTTGATTTAGCCAAAAAAACCGCGCGAATTAACGGGGCAACTCAAGCTGCTTTAACAAAACTTGATGTGCTCTTCCCTGAATGTCAAGGGAAACGAAGTTTTGATGACCTTTCGGATAGGGCAAAAGCGTTTGTTAAAGAAGTTGAGGCTCGAACGGGTGTGCCTGTGACCTTAATTGGCACGGGACCTGATGCGTTGGACATCGTTGACCGCCGTTAACGCTTTTTCCTTTTTCCACTTTTTGGAGGAAACTGGGAATAATTTTATCTATTTGTTTCTAAAAATGTGACTAAGAGGTTATGCATATGGCCCTTTATAGCATAGATTCCCGTAAGGCAACTACCAGCCTTTTTGTTTTGCTTTTCGTAATGGGCGCACTTGTTGGGGGCATCGGCAGCTTTTACCTCAACAACCGCCAAATCACCAACCTATCCGGTGAAGTTACCGACTTGCAGAGCCACGTTTCTTTCCTTAACGCATCAACAAACCAAACCATCTCGAACCAAACAATCACAATCTACCAAAACGGGACATCCCTTGTTGACATCTACGCTAAGTCCAGCCCTTCGGTTGTGCTCATTCACGGCTCTACGAGCAGCGGTGCAGTGCAAGGTTCAGGATTTATCTATAACTCCTCCGGCAAAATGGTGGTCTTGACAAACTTCCATGTGGTGCAAGACGCAACTGACTTAAGTGTTACCTTCTCCAACGGCCACGGATACGCAACTACCGTTTTAGGCTCAGACCCCTACTCTGACTTGGCAGTTCTTTCAACTGACGATGTGCCCGCAAACGAACTTAAACCCCTCAACATAGTGAGCTCCAGCAGCCTTCGCGTCGGTGACCAAGTGGTGGCAATCGGAAACCCCTATGGGTTAGTCGGCTCTCTAACCACCGGCGTTGTGAGTGCACTTGGGCGCTCCGAAACAGCCGAATTCACCCAAAGCTTCTCAATAAGTAACCTGATACAAGTCAGCACACCAATCAACCCAGGCAACTCGGGTGGTCCATTGCTGAACGCTGTGGGTGAAGTTGTGGGGATAACGAACTCGGTGATTTCTGATTCTCAAGGTGTAGGCTTCGCAGTGCCTTCAAATGCTATTCTACGGGAAATCGCCTCTTTGGTTACAACGGGCAGCTACACCATGCACTCTTTGCTTGGTATTGCTTCTCAGCCAGACATGTCCGACATGACCTACAATTTAGCAAAACAGTTGAATGTTGACGTTACTTACGGAAGATACGTTGGCACAGTGTCCGAAGGCGGACCTTCCGATGGGCACCTTCAAGCCGGAGACATAATCATAGCCATGAACGGAACCGTTATCCGAAACAGCGATGACTTAGGCAGCTTCTTGGCAGAAAAGACCTTGCCTGGCGATGTAGTTCAGATTACCGTGGTTAGAAACAACGCAGAAACAACAGTCAACGTGACCCTAGGCACCCGACCGCAACCAAACGTTTAACCCCAATTTACATTTCTATCTTTTTTCGCAGTCCATGCAGACCTTGCTTTGCCTGTTTGTCCAGTATTTTTTGCCACATTTTTCGCAAGTGGTTTTCCAAAGCATTTCTTTTTTGTTTTCAGCTTGGCGAGAGGTGTTTGTGGAGTTGGGGAAGCTTATGGCTTTTTGGTGGCAAAGTGATTCGCAGGAGCGGCATCCATTCACGCAGTTTAGGGGTTCTGTTACGTAGGCTTTTTCGTTTTGGAAGGAAAACACGTTGTTTGGGCAGTATTCTACGCACCGCGGTTTGCCTGTTTTAGCGCAGCCATCGCATTTGTCGGGAAAAACTGTTGGAAACCAAATGGGTGCTGAATTTGCCATGAGTTTTCACCTTGAATGGGGAGAAAAAGGGTTTATTATGGGGTTTGGTTTTTCTGTTCCCGTTTTTGGAATTGTCTTGCTTGATAGGTTCGGCAGGTTGGGCTGTTGCAGCATTGGTCTTCGGGGATTCCGTATGGGCATTCTAAGTTGTTTGCCATTTTTTATCACTTCTAACGTATAATAAGGTTAATATATATAAATATTGTTATGTTATTTTCTTGGTCGACCCATCCCCTTCCCCCGCTTTCGCAGCCCTGCGCAGCTCCCCAATCAACTCCTGCGTTTCTTTCCTCGAGGGGTGCGAAATCGCGCCTGCCGGACAAACATCTTGGCAACCTTTACAAAAAACAACACAATTATTAGGTCTCACGACGACGGGCTTCTTTTTTCCCTCTGCCTCCTCAAAATCGTAAATGCCCAACTTGCAGTAAGTCACACATTTGCCGCAAGAAACACATTTCTCATAATTCACCTTTGGACCCCACGGAATCTGTTCTCTAGGAATTCCATGGAAAGTTTTTCCATTCACTTTAAGCATCTCCCTTAATTTTTCATTTTTTAGTTTTCTATTGGAAACAAACTATGCGCTTGAACGAACTAAGCCTTATTTCTTCTTAATTTCTCAATTATCTGTTTTGTTTTTTCTTCTGACGGGTGAGAAATAGCGCCAGTTGGGCAGATGTCCTCACAACCCCTGCAAAACACCACGCATGTGCTGGGGTTTTTAGCCACAGTTATTTTCTTTCCATCTTTTTCTTGAAATTCGAATGCCTCTTTATGGCAGAATTCAACGCA
The DNA here is from genome assembly GCA_041447175.1 of Candidatus Bathyarchaeia archaeon. Taxonomy (NCBI): domain Archaea; kingdom Thermoproteati; phylum Candidatus Bathyarchaeota; class Bathyarchaeia (SeqCode); species Bathyarchaeia archaeon. The sequence continues at coordinate 324,978 of CP166960.1, forward strand.
TTTTCCGCATGTGACACATTTCTCGTAATCTATTTTGGGGCTCCACGGTATCAGTTTTCTGGGTATGCCTTCATAAGTTTCTTCCGACATTTGGGTCTCCTCTCAATCATCTGACAAGCTTGTTAACGGATTATATACACTCTTTCCTATTCTTCTGACTATGATAATAGTTAAAGCCCCCATCATCACAACAATTGCCCCAACCAAGGCACTGCTGGGAAATTCTGGAATTGACGGAGAAGGTGCAGGATACGATGTATCGCCAGTTGATTGCACTCCAAACGCATACACCATATGGTCCCATGACCCCACATAAACATCGTCGCCTACAACGGCAGGGGAAGAATTCACATGGTTTCCAGTTGCATAACTCCAAACCTTTTCACCTGTTGATGCGTCGAGGCAATAGACCTTTCCATCCCATCCTCCAACATAGACATGGCCGCCCGCAACGGCAGGGGATGAATTCACGCCGCCGAACGTTAGATAATTCCAGATTTCTTTGCCTGTTGCCGCATCAAGACAATACACTTTTGAAGCAATGTCATAAGAATCTGCACCTAACTCCCATGACCCAACGTAAACGTAACCGTTGGAAACCGCTGGCGAAGAGTCAACCCATCCTGGAGTGGTGTAATTCCAGACCTTGGACCCATTTAACGCGCTAAGACAGTAAACATTGTTGTCTTCGGAGCCAATATATACGTAATCTCCAACAACTGTGGGTGAGGACTGCACGACATTTCCAGTTTTGTATGTCCAGATTTCGGTTCCCGAAGAAGCATCTAAACAATAAACATTGAAATTTGTTGAACCTACAAAGACTCGACCGTTGACGACTGCAGGAGATGACTCAATGAGTCCTCCAGCTGTGAAGTTCCAGATTTTGGCCCCTGTACCTGCATCAAGGCAATATATGTCTCCGTCCCAAGACCCAACGTAGACACGGTTATCAGCAACGGCTGGGCTAGATTGAACAGAGTTGTTTGTAGTGAAATTCCAGATTTTTTCGCCTGTGAGGGCGTCCAGACAATATATGTTGCGGTCGTAACATCCAAAGTAAACAAAACCGCCTGCAACTGCCATTGAAGAACCAATTGCCGGACCCGTTACATCTGGTCTATTTCGGCCTGTTGAAGGAATTGTGTATTTCCATATCAGGGTGCCCTCAGATGAGTTGAGGCAGTATGCGATTCCGCCATCGGAGCCTATGTAAAGGCGTCCGTCAACTATTGCGGGGGAAGCCCAAACTACGTGGTTAGTCATATAACTCCATAACAAATTATCTGAAGCTGCCGTTGGAGCGTTGGTTGTGAAGCCTGTGTGAAGAAGGTCATGATGGAACATTGGCCAATCCTCCGAAACAGAACTGGCTGTTTCTTTTGATGCGGCACTAAATGAGAGTAACGCTACGACCATTAGAACAAGCAAAATGCTTTTTTTAAGTTTCATTTTTCTCGGATTCTCCGCCGGCTTTCTCAAATCAATCAATCTTAGTTAACTGAACTGCTATGTCAATATTTAAATATTGATATGCATTGTTGTTGGCATGTGCCCAAATGCAGAAAACAGTCTTCGACTAAAAGCCCGCGTATTTTATGCCCTCTCAGACCCAATAAGGCTAAAAACTCTTGAGTTCTTGCGCGACGGCGAAAAATGCGTCTGCGAAATTGTGCCCCACATAAACCTGGTTCAGCCAGTGGTTTCACGTCACCTCAAAATCCTGCGGGATTCAGGACTGTTGCGGTGCCGAAAAGAAGGCACTCGACGTCTTTACTCAGTGACCGATATGCGAATCTACAACATTTTGGATGCTTTATCGCCGGATTTTTCAGAGTTTTTAACTAAAGAAATCATGGAACACGCCGTCTGCCGATGACTACGCTTAGGTGGTCCAAAAACTGTAAATTTCCAGTTTCATATCCGCAAACTCGCCTTTCAAATAATCCTTGACTTCTTGGTCCTCTAAGTATCGTGTCCCAGTTTTGTCCTTATGCAACGGTATCCCCGTTTCCCTTAGCTGGTCCGCTTTAGGCGAGTCAATAAAAATGTAGTACTGCTGCTCATGCAGCATGATTATGCGCAGGATGGTCACTTCTTTGTTGGCGGCAAACCCATTCTGCTCCAAAATGTAAACAATACTTTGCGGCTTCTTCTCTCGGACTGTCTGCTTAAATTCTTGCCACGTCCGTATTCTGACTTGCCCGCTGTCTGGGTTCAAACTCACATGATGCCCTCCTGCTTGGTTTGTTATATAACTATTAATATTCTCGTCCATTTTTTCCTTTAGGTAGCCTTTCCTTTCCATAAAGGAGATGCCGCTCTTGAATTGTTGTAGCCTTGGGACTACAACATGGTTTTATTATCTGCAGTATCTAATCTTAAGATATTGTCTATTGCTTTCTAACGGTTGGTGCCGTGTTTTGAGTAAGAATCTGTTGCGTGGTGCCTTGCTGGATGCTGTTCTGCTAGGTCTCATCCACGATGCTTCAAGCCATGGTTTGCATGGGTATGCTCTTTTGTTGATGATTGAAAAACAGTATGGTGTACGTTTAGGACCATCAACCGTATACCCCGAGTTAAAGGTGCTTGAGCGCCGTGGCCTTATCGTTTCCCGCTGGGATTTCACGTCAAGCAAAGCCCGATGCCTCTACCGCATAACCAACAAGGGACAAAATCTGCTAAAAACCTACTCGGTTCAGTTGAGACTTGTAGTCCCAACTTTATTGACTCAAAAATCATCATTTCAAAGAGGAAACGCCTTAAGTTTGAGGTAGGTCATTTTTAAGTTTAGCCAGCAGCATCCGAATTGTTGATTCTTGCAAGTTCAACGCTTCCGCTATGTCTTCAATGTCGGTGCTTCTTTCATCCATAATGAAGTGGAGCACTCTTTTCTCGTTATGTGTCTTTTCTTGGATTTCGAGTTCTTCGCTCGCGTGCTGCATAGTCAAGTTTCGGATGCAGAGCAAGACCCTTTTTTCGTCCTCAAGCCGGGAAAGTTTTTCATCAATGTCTGAAAGAAGATTTGATAAGGGTTCAATTTTAGTTCTTTTGGTTAGTTGAATTTTGTTGATTCTCTCTAAAAACTCCGTGGCGTCCTTAGAAATCTCAGGTGGCAAAGTTTCAAATGTTAGCAGCTGCTCGTTGTACAGGTGGGGTCCAAAACTCACCGTCAGATAAGCTGACTGTTTGAGAAAATAGAGTTTTCGTCTGGGTCCGATGGGGCTTGCTTCTGTGCTTGAACCCACAAACCCTTCTCGCTCCATCAAAGCCAAATGTGCAGTCACTAGCTGTTGGGCTTCTCGAATTTCTTTAGCCAATTCCAAAGCGTAACTCGGCTCTTGGCTAAGGCGTTTGATGATTTTTCTGCGGACGGGGTTTTCCACAATTTTTAACATGAAGTCGATTTGTGATGGTTCAGACATGCAGATACTGCTCACTTAAAAAATAAAAATGGGTGGGGAACTATTTAATTTCGACCTTGTGCGGTTTCTCTTCTGGTTTAGGTTCCTTCTTGGGGACTTTGAGTTCCAGCACGCCCTCTTTCATTGTGCCTTCGACTTTGTCGGGGGTGACTTCTTCAGGGAATGCGATGAATCTTTGCATTGAAGAGTAGGCTCTTTCTCGGTGTAGGTAGTTTTTGCGTTTGTTTTCGTTTTCCTCTCTGCATTCGGCTCTGATTGCTACGCCGTCTTTGTTGATTTGCACGTCCACTTGGTCTTTGTTAAAGCCTGGCAGTTCGGCGGTTACGGTGTAGGATTCGCCGTTATCTACGAGGTCCACTTGGGCATATCTGGCTGGGAGTTCCATCCATTGTTCCATTTCAACTGGGAACGAAAAGAATGGTTTCATGAGGTCGTCAAATGACCTGCGGAATTCGCTAAACATGTCGTCTATGCCTCTAGCTAATCCCGCTTGTTCGTGGGTTTTTGTTATTGAGGTTCCAGGTGTTGCTGAGGATACATTTGTTTTCTTTTTTGTTTTGTCTTCAACCATGTATACCACCTCTATACAATCCAATGTTGTATAGCTATATTGCGTGCTCTGACAACATAAAAACCTTATGGAAATCAAAACCGCTAACTATGTTCCCGCAACAAAAAGAAACCAAAACCGCCTCCTTTAGCAACTCAACCGACACATGTAGCACTTAACATGTCCGCTTTCCATCTGCCTGACGGACGGGCTACATTCTGCTGTTTTTCCAGTGAGCTTTTCTATGTTTACGGTGTTTGTATGTTTAGTTTTTTCAATAATTCAGAGAAAACTGGAAAATTTTTTATAGTTAAAGGTCTGTGACTGAAGATTTAGGAGAGAGATATACGTGAGAACCAAACTTAATGTGAAACAATCAAAACCTAAAAGAGAGTGGTTTAAAACATTTTCTGCCGTTGCTTTGCTTTTGCTGTTGACTGTTTCTGGATTGATGGCTACACTCCCCGTTTCTTCTGCACAGACTGCTGAATCACCAATACCCACCAATGCCTACCTCGCAGTTTCGCCCAACCCCGTCGGTGTCAATCAAGACGTAACCTTCCTGATGTGGCTAGTCCAGATTGAACCAACAGCCATGGGCACCGCAGGTGGAAGATGGGATGGCTACACTTTGCAAATTTCAAAGCCGGACGGAACCGAGCAGGCACTCGGGCCCTTCACTGCTGATGATGCTTCCTACGCGCATGCAATCTACACTCCCGACACACTTGGCACATACACAATAACCTTTAACTTCCCTGGGCAACACGTCTCTGGCGTCGGCATGGGCGGCCCAGTTGACAGCTACTACGGAGCCAGCAGCTTCACCGTCACCCTCACAGTGCAACAAGAAGCCGTAACAACTACACCTCAAACTCCAATTCCAACTGGCTACTGGACGCGACCAATAAACGCTCAAAACCAAGAATGGTACACGATTTCAGGTAACTGGTTTGGAATCGGCGCAGGCTCATTTGGTCTTAGCATGTACAATGCAAGTGGCAACTTCAATCCATACACCACCGTTCCTGACACTGCACACGTTGTGTGGACCAAGCCACTAGTGTTTGGGGGCTTAATTGGGGGTGAATTTGGAGGCACTGCAACAAGCAACTACTACAACGGAAAATCGTACGAACCCGCTTTCGGTCCCCCAGTAATCATCAACGGTGTACTTTACTACAATGACCCCGCCACCCCCAGACAAGGCTTTTACGCGGTAGATTTGCGCACAGGCGAAACACTATGGCATCAAGAAAGCGCCGTCGGCATCACCAATGGGCAGATTTACAATTTCATGTCCCCAAACCAACAAGGCGGTGTCCCCTACCTATGGTACATGAGCGGCGATCCATGGTACATGTACGATGCAGTAACTGGCAACTTGATACTGAAAATCGAAAACATAACAACTGGCACCACCGCACCAATGACTTCAGGCAGCACAGTTCAAGGACCCAACGGTGAACTGCTCGTCTACGTGATGGACTCAACCGATAACTGGATAGCAATGTGGAACTCATCCTTATGCATACTCAATTCAGGCGACATCACCGCAATGTCACCCTGGATGTGGCGACCTCCAGCTGGGGCAACAATTAACTGGGAAAACGGCGTGCAGTGGAATGTGACGATACCTTCGTATCCAAACCAAGCAATTATGCGCATTAATTCAGGCGTCATATTAGCCATCACAGGCTCAATTAGCGCAGGAAACAACTGGCAAATGGAAATCGGCTACGACATGAACACGGGGCAAAAACTCTGGGCTGAAAACCGCACAACTTTCCCTGGAGCAACCATCTGGGGTCTAATGGGGCCAATAGCAAACGGAGTTTACACAGAGTTCCATTCCGATACAATGCAGTGGTACGGATTTGACGTGTACACTGGCCAGCAAATTTGGGGCCCCTCCGACGCCTACACCAACGCTTGGGGATCCATGGCTATGAACGATGTCTTCTCCGAAAGCGCTTATGGTATCCTTTACGGGTTTTCCATTGACGGCATACACGCACTGGATCTCATGACGGGTGATAGCTTGTGGACCTTCTACGGTGAACCTTCTGGCGCCGATTTCCCAGGCTACAGCACTCTGCCTTTCGAAACTAACATGCTCTTCACAGTTGCTGGCGGAAAAGTCATCGCCACCACAGGCGACTCTCACGGTGTTCCGTTGTATCGCGGAGCCAAAATGTACGTTGTTGACGCTTATTCAGGAAATGAGGTTTGGAGCATAAACGGCTGCTTTGAGCAATCACTGCCTGTCGCAGACGGTTTCCTAGTAGGGTTCAACTTGTATGACAACATGCTTTACTGCTTTGGCAAAGGGCAAACAGAAACCACAGTTTCAGCGCCAAGTACCGCCGTGCCTAAAGGAACACCCGTACTAATACAAGGCTCAGTAACCGACCAGTCCACAGGGGAGACCTGCCTTGGAATTCCAACCGCAGGAACACCTGCCGTCTCTGATGATTGCATGACCGCTTGGATGGAGTACCTCTACATGCAGCAGCCAAAACCCAACGACGTGACTGGCGTTTCAGTGCATCTGACTGCTATTGATTCAACGGGGCGGACCCAAGACATTGGCTCAGTGGTGACTGACGAAAAGGGGAACTTTATGACTTCTTGGACACCCTCCGCAGAAGGGTTGTACAAAATCGTAGCTGACTTCGACGGAACAAAATCATACTACAGCTCCGACGCCGAAACCGGTTTAGTGGTTTCAAATGCGGCAGCAACCGCAGCCGCTTCACCTTCGCCAAGCATGGCAGTTCAACCTCCAACCAGCAGCACACCAACAACAACCTACATCGCAATCGGCGCAGTAGCAGTGATCATCGTTGTAGTCGCGTTAGCGGTGTTGCTTAGACGACGAAAATAAAAATCTCCTCCCTTCTTTTTTCTAATATAAAAAAACTTTTAAATTTGATGTGTTGATGGTGGGGCTGCCCGGATTTGAACCGGGGTCTATAGAGCCCAAGTCTACAAGCCTAGACCAAGCTAGCCGACAGCCCCTTAAGTGGAGAGTTCAGAGAACATAATTTATCATGAACCATAAAAACCTTAGCTCACCCGAGTGGGTGTTCTTTCCTTTTTTGTGGGTTGAGAATTTTAGGTTTAAGGGGCGAGGTTGTTTGGGTCGTTTTTGATGGGTTCGTTTAGGTTAAAGAATTTGAGCACTTTGATGCCGCGTGTGGATGCGGTGTATGTTGGTGGACTGTTTTCGGGTTGTTTTTGGGTGTTGATGATGCCTTGTTCAATTAGGAATTCGATTTGTTCTTTTAGTTTTGGGGGTTCGATGTCTGTGTGTTCTGACAATTGTTGAAAGTTCAGTGGTCCTTGGTGGGCGACAATTTTTGTAATGGCTATGTATTCCTCTAGCTTTGTGTTGGTCATAAGGTCTTCCTGTTGTAGTATTCGTTTTAATGTTATAAGTTTTGTGTAGTTCTGTTTATCTCGTACAAAATTGTACGTTGAGCAGTAAAATTTTTTACGTATATATATTTTAAATGATTCAATATTTTGTTTAGTTTGTTTGTGGTGACACATGCTTTCATGTATCGTTCAGGAACCTCCCTTTAATCGCGGTCACGTTCCCGTTCACAACGGAATAATTTTCATAAGAACCACTATAGGAAACCACTGGCCATCCACCAATACCTCTGCCAAAAGTCTTGGGCAGTTACCGCTCATGAAATGCCAAATCAGCACGTAAGTGTAAAACACCCCAAACCCAAGCGCAGGCAAATACTTAACAAATATACCTTCTAATCCGCAGAAAACCAACCACACACACAAAATAGAGTTTGTAACTACAAGCAAACGCCTCGTACGGTTCTTGCCCAGAATTATAGGAACAGTTTTCATGCCTGACGCCGCATCTCCTTTGATATCCAAAGTGTCAAAAAGAATAGTGTTCACAATCACCTGAATGAAGATATAACAAAAAACCAAACCGATTCTATAACCATCCGCGTAGCCCGTAGTCAACGGTAAAAACGCCCCCGACAAGCTCCAAGTGAACGCCACAAATATGCTTTTTGCCCCCACTATTTCTTTAAGTCTTGGCAGCTTGTGTGTAATTTTAACGCTGTAAAAAAAACCCACAACAATAGGCGTCATAAGAATTAAAAGAGCAAAAATATTCACCGCGAATGCAATTATGAAACTTGCAATCATAGCTATAAACGAAGGAATAACGTAGTAGCTTGTCGATTTTGTTGCTGCGCCCGGTCGATTGATAGCGTCTTCTGTTTTGTCGGTTGCCTTGTTAAGGTTGTAAACCGAAAAAACCGCCAGAAATGAAGCGGCAACAATTAGGAAGTTTATTGAAATGCCGTAAAGTAAGTACCCAAAAATAACAATGAGCGGACCATCCAACGCGAGAAGCAGCGAAGTAGATGTAAGGAGGGTGGCAATTCGTTTCAAAAGCGCCGTTTATTCCTCCTTACGCGACTGTTTCTGGTGTAAGCCTCCTGCTTGTTTTGAGGTATTCCAGAAAAAGTTGCTCTCCCCAATGTATGGCGTGTGGACTAAGCGATATAAGGTCCATTCGGTCATCGTATTCCCCGTTTAAGTTAAAAAGGCCCAAGGAAAAATTTTTTTCCGTAACTGTGAGAGCAACCTTTAACCCCTCTTGGAGATAGATTTTGAGTTTTTCATTCTCTATCGCTGATTTTATCGGAGTTGTTTCCACCATCGAGTAAATTTTGTTCAGGACCGGTGTGGTGAGTATAAGCTCTACCGTGTTTCCTTGACCAATAATATCTGCTATGGCTTTTACATAGTCGGGGTGGAAAATGGGTGAAATGCCAATGACTCGATTTGAGGGCATCAAGATCTGAAGGTATGTTTCGTAGACCTTATCCAGTTCAAGTGTGTCGGTGCGGATTAAGGTGGCTTCTTTGAGGGCGCCAATTTTTGACATTAAACTAGCCGGTAAAGCCGTTATGTCATGCTGTAGCCAAAAGTCTTTAAATTTTTCAAGCACCTCAGCGGCTTCAGCGGCTTCCTTGCCTATTTGTGCCGTTAACAAACCTAGCGAAGTCAACTTGTAGGTTCCCGCGGTTTTTGTTGTGAGGTTTTCTGCTTCAAAATCTTTGAGAACATGTAGGATTGTAGTTTCTCTAACGTCGATTTCGGTTTTTAATTCCGATATTTTCTTCTCTCCACTCAAAAGGCTCAGCAGGATTTTCAGCTTGAGTTCTGAACGGAGAGGCGCAAGATACTCCAAGCAAATCCCGAGGAGTATGTAGCTGGGTGCATATTTAAGGGTTAATTAGCGTTTGTGCATTAATTAATGGAGTGTCGTGGATGGATTTTCATTGCTTAAACTGAGCAATTTTGCTGGGTTTTGACAAGATTTATATTGGAATCTGCTTACCTTTTGATTTCTGGAGGGCGAAAGGAGATTGAAGGCAATAGAGAGCTACTGGTATTCGAAAGAGCGTTTGCCCATTATAAAATGTGAATGTGGTGCAGAAATTTTGCTAGTTCCCGACCTAGCACTGATGAGCCACGCCATTGAAGACCACCTTGAAGAACACAGAAAAATGGAGCCTGACCCAAATAAAGCAGACGCTTCAGCTAAGCGGGTCAGGTTGCTCCTAATAAAACAGGTTCTAAAAAAAGCTGCGAACTACACCGAACTTTAAACTATCTATTTTAGATTCCTCTAGTTTTTTTGTTCAACACCTATAGTACTTCCTGTTAGGAACGGGAAGCTTGATTACTAAGCTTAATCTTCGATTATTAAACCCTAAACTAGGCAGAAGGAAAGAAGTAATGCGAAGTATAGGAACAGCAGTTCTTCTTGTGGTGCTTGTTTCATGTGCCTCAATCCTAATAGCTACGGGAATAACTGGCGTCCCCGTTATGCCCCCGTCAGTGCAAGAATATGTTTATGCGCCGACGGTTCCCTCAGTGGATGAAAAAGTTGTTTGCATCGTGTTTGATGATGGCTGGAAGTCTCAGTTAGAGGCGTTACCCATACTGAAAAGCCATAACTTTACTGCAACCTTTGCCTTAGTTACCTCCTACATCGGATACCCCGCATACATGGATTGGACTGAGGTCGCTTCTGTTGCCCAGAACGGTAACGACATCGTAAGCCACACTTATAGTCATCTGAATCTTTCGGTTGTGAATGCCGAAGTCTTGGACCGGGAGATAGCCACAAGTCAGCAGATGCTTCGCTCTAAAGGTTACGCTGCGGATATTCTTGTTTACCCGTATGGTGAAGGTGATGCGAACCAGACTGTTCGACAGAAAGTTGAGCAGTATTACCTGCTTGCACGAGGCGTAAATGAAGGCAAATGCAATTTGGACGCCGTTGATAGGTATAACTTGTGTTCATATGGCGTTTATAATGATACTACTTTGGAGGCGTTCGCTGCCTACTTAAACGGCACTCAAGGCAACACCATAACCATACTGTACTACCACAAAATAGGCAATGAACCTGTGAACATGGCAGTTACCAAGGAAGCTTTCCAGACCCAAATGCAGTATCTCGAAGACCACAACTACACCGTCCGAACCCTGACCCAGCAATTCCTAAAACCCCAACCCAAACCATAACTACGCCAAATCCGCAACCCTTGCAACAGGTTTCACGTGTGAGCGTCGATATAGTGGTCCTCGTAGGTGTCCTGCTCAGAAAATGTTTCGCCACACCATGGGCACTGCATCATGCCATCAGACAGCTTTTCCTGAGGCTACAAGTTTGGAGAGGTTGGGTTTGCTGGGGCTCTGGAACGGAACATTCTAGGAGAGAAAAGTTGAAGACCCAACGAGCAAAGTTGGAAATCAACCTCCAAAGCCCACTCAGGCTAATTTGGCGCTCAAAATTTTTTCCATAAAAAAGGAAGATTGAGGTTGTTGCTGTGCGTAGTCACAAAAGTTAATGATAAACCATCGGCCTCTGTGGCCTCTGTGTTACTGAGAGGTGATTTTGTTTGTTGTTTATGGTGACTTTGGTTCATCCTCAGGAGTTGTGTTTTGGCAAAAAAGAATACAATGAGGAGGGTAAACGGTGGTTCAATGGCATGAAGGCTTCAGCGGAAAAGTACGGCGTGAAAGTACATGGCGCTTGGGTCTGTCCAATAGAGCATGTTTTCTACATTATGTTGGAATCAGACGATTTCAAAGCGGTTTCAGGTTTTCTAAGCCCGCCAATGTTGACACATCATAAAGGGAAAATTTCGCCGCTTATTACTTGGGAAGAAGCCTACGAAGCAGTAAAACCATAACTAAAAAGAAACGCTCGCAAAACCTGACCTCGCAGAGAATTTATTGTGGAGGGTTTGCTGGGGTTCTGGAGACGGAAATCTTAGGAGAGAAAGAAAAGGAGAAACCAACGAGCAAAGTTGGAATCATCTTCTCCAAAACCCACTCAGCCCCATTTGTTCGCCAATATTGAAGAAAAAAGGAAAAGGGGTGTTTTTATTTGCGTTTTCTAAGGAGCAACATTGCGACTGCAACGACTGCGATGACAATTACGATGCCTATTGCTACGTAGAGCGTTGTGTCAGGTGAGGAAACTGTTGGTTCTGGCGTCGGCGTCTCTGTTGGCTGGGGTGAAGGAGTTGCGGTGGAGGTTGGTTTGGCGGTTGGTGCAGGTGTTTGTGTGGGGGTTTCGGTTGGCGTGGATGTAGCTACTGGTTCGGGTGTCGGAGTTGGGGTTTCGGTTGGCGTTGGTGTCGAAGTGGGCTCAGGTGATTGTTCCGTCGTAGCTGCCGTCATCAAACGTTCATCGCCGAAGCAGTATAAGTTCCAGTCGTAGCATCCGATGTACAGGAAACCGTTGTATGGTGTTGGTGCTGAGTGTGTCTGGCTCCCGAATTGGTCATAGTATGAAAGTTTGGCGCCTGTTTGGGCGTCTAGAACATATATCATTCGTGCTTCGTTAACGGTGTATATTCGACCATACGAGTAGGTCAGGCTCTGGGCAAGGTTCTCACGATTTAAATATGTGTGCCAGAGGCGCGTTCCGTCCGTTGCGTTAAGACAGCTTACTCCGTAGTAATCATTTAGGTAGACTTTGCCGTATTTGCATATCATGCTGCCCATTTGTGCCGCGCCGTTTGCTTGTTGTGGAGTTGATGGATTGTTCAATGCTTGATATGTCCATACTGTTGCGCCTGTTGAAGCGTTTAATGCATAGTTTAATCGGTATCCGTCACGTACAAACAGCAAATTTAAGTCAGGTGCCAGTGTCGGCGATGCCACTAGATACGGTCCAACTAAGGTGTAGTATGCTATGGTCGCATTCCAGATAATGTTTCCAGTTGCTGCTTCTAAGCAGTAAGCGCTGCCGTTTGGTTGAGTGCTTGAAGTTATGTAAACCGCGTTGTTGTAGACAACAGGTGTTGCGAGTATGGATGCGCCTGTTTGGAACTTCCAACTAACTGCTCCGCTGTTGGCATCTATGCAATACAAATTGCCATCAAGTGCGCCCACGTAAACCTTGTTTCCAACTACCACTGGAGAGCTTCGGAAGTCACTGCCGCCAAGTTGACTATTTGTTATGTTGCCCGCGTCCGTCTGCCAGATTTTGGTACCTGTAGCAGCATTGAGGCAGTAAACGCTTCCATCGTCAGCTCCTGTATAAAGCATGCCGTTAACCACTGCTGGTGAAGACTTAACAGCGAAGTTTGTTTTGAACGCCCAAAGTTTACTACCAGTAGCCGCGTCTATAGCATAGATGTTTTTGTCAAAGCATCCAAAATAGCATATTCCGTTATCTAAGGTCGGATTTGACACGATTGCGGCGCCTGCTTCAAATTTCCAGTTGAGCTTCAAATCTGTTGGTCCAGCGCCTTCAGCAGAATGTGCAGAATCTGATAGGAACATGGACCAATCGTTAACTTGGCTACTTATGCACCATAATTCGCCAACAGTTAGGTCGTAGGAATATGTGTATTCTCCAGTTGGATTTGTTGGAACTGAAGTTGGGACCACATAGAGGTTGCCATATGCGATGCACTGGTAATTCATGGGGTCGTCGTTTTGCATTGGAAGAGACCAGATAAGCTGCCCTGTGAAAGCATCATAACAGTTGAATTCGTCGTGACCATATTCTCCTGTAGCGGGGTCTCGGTAAACACTAGAACCCATCTCACAATAGACCTTGCCATCAGCAATAGAAAGAATACCCGAGTATCCAACGCCTGGTCCTTTTTGTCGCCAAATTAATTCACCCGTAGACGCGTTAACTGCGTATAAATATGCATCTTGGTTGTGCTCGTAGACTATCCCGTACGCGTAAGCTGTTGAAGAAGCCCACATGTTGTAGAATGAATGAGGGTTATAGGTCCAAAGTAGTTCACCATTGGTTGCGTTCCAAGCACGCATGTTACCGTCGAGACCACCATGAAAGACTCTGCCTTCAGCGTAAGACATACCGTATATGAAATTGTTTACAGTCGTCGGTGTTTCCCATAGTAAATCTCCAGTCTTTGCATCACGACATCTTAAGAATGCATCAGAGCCGCCTATGAACACTTTTCCGTCACCGTAAACAGCATAACCCGAACCAATATCCACCTCACTTGCTACGCTCCATGCGAGTGTAGGGGGCTGAGAGGGGTCAGGAAGATTCCAGCCTGCGGTTGCATCGACGAACATTTTTAGTTCTGGAACGTAGCCAGCGCCGTTGAAAATCAGATATGGCACGCTAAAGCCTCGGGATCCAACCCAGACTACTGAGCCGTCGGAAATCTTGACGCATGTGTTGTAGATTACCATGTAGTTATCGTCGATTTTGGACATGCCAATACCCCAACCATATCTGAAAAGGTCACCGCCAACATTGTTCCGCCATACGACCTCGCCAGTTGTGCCGTTGATAGCTACGGTTCCGTCGCTGACAGCAGCAAATACTAATCCATTAAAAGCCACTAAGGGGCCTCTTATCCCAGGTACTGCACTCTTCCATTGTATTCCCGGTGAGCTTGGAGCGGGACCTGCACTGTAAAAAGAGCCGGTATTTGAACCACGAGCGGTTGGCCATTCATACTGAAGCAAGTTACTGTTTTCTGTTGAATTGGTGGTTTGTGTGTCGGCAGCTGCAATTGAAAAATTTGGGGTGACAGCAAAAGCTAAAGAAGCGATCAGCAAACATAGTGTAATTACCAAAGCTTTTTTCCGTATAGATTCAATTTTTGTCAAATTTTTCTCTCCGTTTTCATTTCTTTTAGGTAGCAAAAAGTAGCTCATGAAAACTTTATAAAAAATTGTAAGAAAAAGTTTTTCATACCACACAATTGTTGTATAAAATTCACAAATTTCTTATAAACAACTGTCTGAAAAAAAATTTCAGACAACTATTTTGTAAAAATAAATATAAAAATCAGCCCACCTATAGAGAGGTGGAGATTCACGCATGGAGAGAGAAAACACATCGGAAGATACTGCTGAAACGTTAGTTGATTTAGGGTTAACACCCGTACAGGCCAAGATTCTTCTTGCTCTCAAAAGGTTTGATTATGCTGCTGTAAAAGAATTAGCAAACGTCACAGAACTTCACCGACAAGAGATTTACCCCGTGCTAAATGAATTGCAACAACTCGGTTTAATCGAAAAAAAACTTGGAATACCAAACCAATACAAAGCAATGTCCTTGAGTAAAACTCTAAGAACCCTACTTGATCGTAAAAACGCATGGATTGCTAAGTTACAAAAGACAACAACAGAATTAATCAAAACGGCAGATTTTGAAAAGGAAACAAAAACGTGCGACAGCAAAGATTATGATTTCACATTAATCACGGGTATTGAAAGGTTTGGTCACGCATTAAAGGATTGGATAAAGACTGCACACACAATTGATGAAGTAGTTAAATACGATAGGTTTTCATATCAAATTGCCGAGCGCCTAAAAGCGTCATCCGAGTTTAGGTACCAGAAGGATGTAAAAATTAGGTTAGTGACTTGCACAAGAGTAGATGATGCAACAAAAGCGGAACTCAGAGAGAAAAATATTGAATTCCGCGTTGCCGAATTTGAAACTCCAGTGGATATTGCTATCTACAATGGGAAAAGAGCACATTTAGCCATTTACTCAGACAGAAATAATATTTTGCAGACTGAGGTGGCTGCGTTAACTTCAAACAATCCATGTTTTGTCCAAATGCTCCAAAACTATTTTGACGTATTATGGAAGCATGCAAAGATACAAAAATGATACAAGCAAAAATGACGAAAAACCATTTTTAACCAATTATAACCATTTTTTGCCTGTTCTATCCTTTTCTAACCGCATGTTACGCCCAATTCAGACGCTGAAACACAAAAGCACCCCAAAATGGAGTTTTCAAAAAAAGAGGGGGTATAAACCAAAAATCGCACGTCAGTAGGTGTTTTCACATCAACCCATATTAACCTGCGCTGGAAATAATCGTGACTGTGAAGCGCATGAGGGAATTTCTGATTTACTCACGCATGGGCAAAACCGACCCACACTGGAAAAACCTCCACGACGCAGGACGACTCGACATAGTCTACGAATGCATAGTCGCAGGGCTTTTTCTCTCGCATGGCTTGCGCAGAGACGTGACCCTGCATGCAATCCTCAACGGCGCGCCTAATCCACCTCTGCACCTACAAATCAACGGCAAAGAACTCTTCGATGTCCGCACCGACATCGACACTTGGGACGCAATCCTGAAAAAAGCCCTTAGCGGCAAAACCCACCCCGGCGTGAAAACCGAAAAAGCAGGTTTTGAAGCTCTCCTGAAATCTAAAGCCGAAAACTGCCCTGTCTACATTCTTGAAGAAGGCGGAAAAAACGCTCACAACATAGAGTTTGCGGCAAACCCGCTTTTTGTTTTGGGGGACCATGTGGGTTTGCCTAAGAAGGCAGAAGCGTTTGCTTTGCGGTTTGGCGAAAAAATCAGTCTTGGAAAAACGCCGTATCTGGCGGCTTCATGTGTTAACGTGATTAACTATTTGTTGGATGTGCAGCAGAAGGAAAACAAAGTCCCGCCTCAAGAAGGCGAAGCTGGCTTCAAGTTTTAAAGTGTTCATACCCCTGTGCTTCGATTTTCGTTTTTTCTCCATCACGGCAGAGCAGAACCTGATTGTTCGATGTTGCCTCTCCAATGCGTAAGAGTTTGCCGCCGACAGCCTCCACCGCCGCTTCTGCAGCAGCCCACATCTGAGGCTTAACTGTCAAAACCAGCTCGTACTCTTCCCCGCCATGTAAAGCCAAAGTTGCCGCATCTAACTCATTCAAGGCAGCAAACTGTCGTGCCTCATCCGCAACGGGCAGCTGGGAAACCACAAACCCGACCCCGCTTGCAGTAGCCAACTCATGCAGGCACCAAGCCAAGCCATCGCTGCTGTCCATGCATGCGGAAACTGCCCCCGACGCGCGCAGCGCCCGTCCTTCCCGCAGGCGTGCATGAGGCAAACAAACTGCGTCAACAAGCGCTTTCCGTGACTCTTCGGGAACCTTAACGCTTTTGCCTAAAAGCAGTTGTAGCCCAGCGGCGGAGCGCCCAAACTGCCCCGTCACCGCCAAAATGTCGCCTGCTTTTGCGCCGCGCCGCAGCATCAAGCCTTCCCGCTTGGAGGTGCCATAAACATGTACGCTAACGATAAGGTCACTGGTTTGGTTTGTGTCGCCGCCTACCACGTAAGCGCCGTATTCTCGTGCGCCTGCATTGAGCCCTTTTGCCAGCGCCTCCAAATCCGTTTGCCCCAAACCCGCAGGCAACCCCAACGAAACCATAACCGCCATAGGCTCGGCGCCTTTGGAGGCGAAGTCGCTTATGTTCATGACTACGGCTTTGCGGGTTGCTTGCCATAAACTCATGCCGCATGGGATATCTGTCTTGCCCACCAGCATGTCTGCCTTCAAAACCGCAACCTCACCTTTACCTAACGGTAAAGCAGAAACATCATCACCAAACGGAATCGCCACGTCAGGCATCGGCTCAAAGTGCTTTTGCATCAACTCAATTATGGCGTGCTCACCTAACAACGCAGCAGTTTTGGGGGATTCGTGTTTCTTCATGTTGTTCTCATCTTTGATTGGAAGCACAGGTTTTTAAGGTGATTTGTACGGTGCCGCGGTTACATTTAAAAAGTTCGTCACCATCACAATAAACGGCTGGCACAGATGCCTCGATAGCTCAGCCCAGCAGAGCGGCTGCCTCGTAAGCAGCAGGCCGCGGGAGCAAAGCCCGCTCGGGGCTCCATTTTACCCTTATTTTCATGTGTTTTTTCGTTGTACGTGTAGGCGGATAGGTTTATTGGGCATCGCGGTTGGCTGTTTTTTATGCTTTAATGGGAGAGGTTGCTTAGTTGCGTTTGTTTGGTGGGTTCGGGCTTTCTCGCAATACTCAGCTGCGTTGCCCATACAAGGGTTGCGAGCAAACCTTCGAGAAACCCACTGTGTTAACTGACCGCTCCAAGGTGCCCCGCGAATCCTACTATGCCTGCCCATTTCTGCATGAGCAAAATTGAAATCGTACCGAAGGCACCCGCGTCGTCGAAGTAAAACCCGTAGATTACCCTGCCAAAGTTTACGATTCACCAGCTAAATGCGCCCACTTTTCAGGGTTGCTTGGCTCTGTTGGCTTGAGTGGTCCTTTGCCGGACGAATGCTTAGTTTTTCCCAAAATTTTACAGTGCGAAGCCCGTAAACGGTAACTTTAGGTTTGGGCTGCGCTCCAAAGAATGTTACTTTCTTCTTTTCCCGTTAGAGTTGGACTAGTATGTCTTGGTTTTCGACTTTGACTTGGTAGGTTTGTTTGTCTTGGATTTTTGGGTGAAACGGTCCCACTTTTGGCGGCGAAACGACCTTGCCTGTGGTTACGTCGAATTGGGCTCCATGGTTTGGGCAAGTAACAACGTTACCTTCCAGAGTGCCCCTTGAGAGGTCGCCGTTTTTATGTGTGCATCGCGCTCCGAGCGCATAAAAGTTGCCCGCTACGTTTGCAACCAAAACCTCTTGCCCTTGAAGGGTGAACTTTTTCATTTCACCAACAGGAATTTCGGATGTTTTAGCGACAATAATTTGCTCCAATACCTTCACCAACTAATTCTCAACAAGTAGTATTTTATTTTGGTTTCTTAAAAACAGGTTGGTAATGGTGGTTTTGATAGTTTTCTGAACCTTGAGCTTGACCTTTGGGAAGAGCTATTATACTTGTGTGATAATTTGAGCCGTGAGCGTGAACGTTGCTTTGGGTTCGGCTACCTTTGGTGTGTTTCTTCCTGCATACGCTTTTCAAAACCAAAACTTGAAGCCGTCCCAAACGCTGTTTAGCCGAATACTGGATGTTGTTTTGGAGTGTGAACGGTTAGGCTACGATTCAGTTTGGCTTGACGACCACCTCATGTACCGCAACAACCCCCTGCTTGAATGCTGGACCACCCTCTCAGCGATAGCCGCCGCCACTAACCACCTCAGGCTGGGCACAATGGTTACCTGCAACGGCTTTCGCAACCCCGCTCTGCTAGCAAAGATGGCAGCAACCGTAGACGTAATCTCGGGCGGAAGGCTTGACTTCGGTGTCGGCGCAGGTGTCCAGCAGCAAGAACACGAAGCCTACGGGTTCGCCTTCCCTACGACACCTCAACGTGTGGAACGGCTCGCTGAAACGCTGGAAATAGTTAAAGCCTTGTGGACTAAACCCGAAGTTACATTCGTGGGCAAGCATTTTCAGGTTGCGAACGCTGTGTGTGAACCCAAACCCTTGCAAATGCCCCATCCCCGCATCATTGTAGGTGGAGGTGGAGAAAAATATACGCTCAAAGTCACTGCCAAGTATGCTGACCGCTTAGACTTCGGCTACCAGCCCCTTGACCTGTACAAACATAAACTGCACGTTTTGGAAGCTTACTGCCAAGCCTTAGGCAGAAGCTTTGTTTCCTTAGAGAAATCATGCTGGCCCACTGGTCAGATAATCCTTTGCTCAAACCAAACTGAGCTTGACCACAAACTCCAAAAACTAATGCCTGACGGTGTAAGTCGTAAGGCTTTTGAGAAATTCAGCTACGTTGGTACACCAGGTGGGGTTGGAGCTATGTTGCAGCCATACTTGGATTTGGGCGTAACGCATTTCATGTTGTTTTTCGGGGACTTGCCTGATTTGGGCAGTCTACGGCTTTTCGCGGAATCCGTTTCCGAAACTTAGCTTGTTTCCTCCGTATGGTCTATCCTTTTAAGCTTGAACAAGAACTACTTTCAGCGTGCCTGTGATGTTCTCGGCTGAAAAACCCCTTAACAAAGCTCTCTATATCTTTGGAGTAGCTGTGATTTTCGTGGCGGTTTATCTTCAATATTTTGTTCCATTGGGGCAAATCTCGGGTTACTTGGTAGTGTATGGCATACCCATTTTGGTTGTCAGTTTAATTTTTGGCAAACCGCTCCTGTCTAAAGCCGCCAAAAACAATCGGTTTGCCTTAAAAAACGGCTTGGGACTTTTTGGTGCCTTAACTTTGCTGGGATTTGTTTTCTCGGTTATTGCTATGACAATTATTATGCAGTTTAACCCCAATGCTCTTGACTTGCTTAGCAAACCTAACCCTGTGCTTGAAGTTACCCCCACTGAAGCTTGGGTTCTGATTGCAGTTTCCCTGCTCGTGGTGGGTCCAGCTGAGGAATACCTGTTTCGCGGCTTCATGTACGGCGGGCTTCTTAGCATCTTTAAGGGCAAACACTGGCTCCCTCTCGCAATCTTATCAAGCGTCATGTTTGCGGGTGTTCATGGTTATTACGCAGTCACCTACGAAGTTGCCAGTGTCATCCCCTTCATAACCCTCACCGCTTTCGGCGTTGCCATGGCGATAACTTATTACTGGTCAGGCGGAAACCTCTTGGCGCCTGCAATCATACACGGTTTATACGATGCTACAGGCTTCTTGGGCGCAGCAACAAGCACGGAAGTAGGCTTAGCCGCCCGTTTCGCACTAATAGCAGTGGGTGCCATATTTGCAATTAACTACCTTGTACTCAAGAAAATCCGCATTGACCCCAACAAGTTCAAAGATGTTCCCGCCGAGTCCCCGCAACCAGTTGAGCCACAGAACCTGCCTGCCAACCCCTAAAGTCGGAGCACATCCTATTTTTTGGCTATCCAGTAACTCATCTCTGGTCTGCAAACATGTTTATACACGGAAAAGACGGGGTTGTAAATCCATGAGCCCGTGAGGTAGTAGTCGGTTCTTTTGGCTGAGCTGAATTTTTCTTTTTTGAAGATTCCGGCGATTTTTTGGTGGTCCATCGAATGCTCTTTTTTGTGCCAGTAATCCGACAGTGTGTAGTCTAAGGTGGGTACTTTGAAGCCGACCATCTGGAAGTAGATGCTGTTAAGTATGGGATTGGAGTGGAAGTATACTGCTTTGATCAGTTCCGCCAGCATGGTGGGCTCCATCTTCCAGTAGTACGGGGATGCTTCATGGTCCAAGTATATGACGCCGCCCTGTTTCAAAAAGCCACAAAGCTGCCTTAGCGCCGCCTCGTAGTCAGGCAGATGATGCAGAACCGAGTAACACGTTACTAAATCAAATTTTCCTGCCTCAAAACTCACATCCTCAATAGGAGCGTTAACCACCGCCAACTTCGCTGCATCCAAGTAAGTTCGATGCTTCTTTTTGAGAAGCTCACACATCTCCGCAGAAATATCCACAGCCGTTACCTCGTAACCCATGGTGAGCAGTTTTTCCGTCAAATTGCCTGTTCCCGCTCCAAAATCCAGTGCCCTTTTACCGTTGTTGACTACGAGGCTGCCTGCTTTTTGGAGGGTTCCTGTTATCCTTTTTTGTTCGTGTTTGCTGTAGACTTCGGGGTGAAAGAGCTCGTAGTAGGAGACTTCAACTTTATGTACGGCTCTGTTGGCTTCATGTATTTGCTGGCGCAGCGTTTGCGTGTCCGTCACGTTTCTTTTACCTTCACGTTGCAGTTAGGTTCTCATCGTCTGGCAGACACATATAGGTTTTGTGTCCAACAAGCAATCCTCTTACGTTCAAAACAAGTAGCTTTTTTGGGTTTGGCTAACATTTTAACTTAACGTTAGTTCTATGGTATTAGGGGAAAGCTTCATTAACACTACCATACATCGTTCTGCACGCAAATTACGGAGAGAAAAGGATGAAACCTTTAACGAAAAGAACAGCGTTAGTTATACCTACGCTTCTGGCTTTGACACTCGTTTTCCCTATCGTTGCTTTTCCCATCGTCAACGCACATACACCTGCATGGCAAATCCCAACCTACGCCTACCTCACAGTGGCCCCTAACCCAATTGGGGTAGGTCAAACAACTGCAGTCATTTACTGGCTCGACGTACCTCCACCAACCGCAGGTGGCAGTGGAGGAGACCGATGGCGCGACATAACAATCGACGTAGTCAAACCAGACGGAACAACCACAACTCTAGGTCCATTCGTTTCTGACCCTGTTGGAAGCGGAGGAACCATATTCAACCCCGACCAAACTGGAGAATACACATTCACTGTGAACTTCCCCGGACAAACGCTTTCTCTGTATGGTCCCACAGGTGAAATTGGCACAGCAAGCGACTATGTTAACGACACCTACCTTGCAAGCAGCGCAACTGCAAAACTCACAGTGCAGCAAACTGAAGTTCCTGGACCCGCAAGTTATCCATTGCCGACTGGCTACTGGACACGCCCAATTGAAGGTCAAAACACCGCTTGGGCAGCCCTTGCCTCAAACTGGCTTGGCAGCCCACAAATCATGTTGCGTGT
Source organism: Candidatus Bathyarchaeia archaeon (assembly GCA_041447175.1). Lineage (NCBI taxonomy): Archaea > Thermoproteati > Candidatus Bathyarchaeota > Bathyarchaeia (SeqCode) > Bathyarchaeia archaeon. The sequence goes on from CP166960.1 coordinate 346,680, forward strand.
TCAACCCAACGGAGCAGCCCCCGAAACTAGCCACATAATGTGGAATGAACCCTTGATGTTCGGAGGCATCGTCGGCGGTAGCTACGAGGTGTCCGCTGAAAACAGTTACTACCCCGGACCACAATACGAGTCAAAATTCGCTAACCCCATAATCATCAACGGCTACGTTTACTACTCCATTCCCCTTAGTGACCAAGTAAACGGCGCCGGAGTTGCTTGTGTTGACATACGCACTGGCGAACAAATGTGGGTACGTGAAGACATCACTCGCGTTACTTGTGGTCAACTATACGACTATGAATCTCCTAACCAACACGGCATCATCGCAAACGGGTACCTGTGGGTAACTTCGGGAACCACCTGGTCCGCATACGACCCCTTAACTAACCTTTGGCTATTTGACCTCACAAATGTTCCTTCAGGCACACAAGTTTATGGTCCCAACGGCGAAATTCTAATTTACCAACTAAACTACGCCAAACGATGGCTTGCCCTGTGGAACAACACCGCTGCACCTGATGAATTAGGAGGCACAAGCGGAACCAACTTCTGGCAATGGCGACCAGTCGGCAAAACCATCAACGCTAGCACCGCTTACACTTGGAACGTCACCATACCCGACCTGCCTGGTTCAGGTTCACCAGCTATACTAAGCGTTATCCCTGACAACATGGTTATCGGTAAAAGCACAACCCTACAAGGCGCAGGCTCAACCTCCAGCGGACTTTTCGGCACAGCAGACCCCTACACCCTCTGGGCAATCAGCCTTAAGCCTGAAACTCGCGGTCAACTGCTCTGGCTCAAAGACTACCCCGCCCCAGAAGGTAACTACACCGTTCTGGTCGGACCGGTAGACCCAGACACAGGCATCTTAACCATTGAATACCGTGAAACTATGCAGTGGTTCGGCTACGACATAAATACGGGCAAAAAAGTTTGGGGCCCAACTGACCCTGAAAACGCGTGGAACTACTACAGCGGAACCAGTGGCGCCTTAACCTCAAACACCATCGCCTACGGTCACCTCTACACCTGTGGCTACGGTGGCGTACTTTACTGCTATGACACCGCAACAGGTAATCTGCTCTGGACCTACGGTAACGGCGGCGAAGGCAACAGCACAAACAGTGGCCTCAATACAGTATACGGCAACTATCCTCTGCTTATCGGTGCAGTTGCTGACGGCAAAATCTACCTCTTCACCAGCGAACACTCCCCCAACACACCCCTCTACGAAGGCGCGCTGGTACGCTGCGTTGACGCAAATGATGGCTCCGAAGTCTGGACACTGGACGGCTGGGGACATACAAACACGATGGCAGTTGCAGATGGATACCTAATTTTCTACAACCTATATGACAGTCAAATCTACTCCGTTGGCAAAGGACCTAGCGCCACAACCGTCTCTGCACCCCAAACCGTTGTACCCTTAGGCACATGCGTCATGATCACAGGCACAGTCACCGACCAATCCGAAGGAGCAAAAGGTACCCCCGCAATCTCTGATGCATGCATGAGCGATTGGATGGCATACCTCTACATGCAGAAGCCAAAACCCGACGCGGCTGGAGTAGAAGTCTACCTAACAGCCCTTGACTCAAACGGCAACACCCAAGAAATCGGCACTGCATGCAGTGACTCAAACGGCAACTACGGCTTAATGTGGACGCCCCCAATCGAAGGACAATACAAAATAATTGCCACATTCGAAGGAACCAACGCCTACGGAGGCTCAGACGCAACCACCTACATGGGCGTCGGACCTGCTGCAGCTCCCTCGGTTGTTACACCAACACCCGGCGCTACTGCCACACCAATTCAGACTGCAACACCCACAACAACCGCACCAACTTCCCCATCACCCTCCGTTGCTCCTCCACCAACCCAAAACCCAGCAACTGAAACCTATCTGACCTGCGTCGTTGTAGCGGTAATAGTCCTTGCAGTCGTCGCAGTGGCTTTGGTTATCCGCAGACGAAAATAAATCGAAAAATAAACCGAAGAAGCCCCTCTTCTTTTTTTATTTTTGTCCTACAAATTGTGACGTACCTGTTGTTTTAAGGCAAGTAGCAGCTGACGTCTATCAGCGTTTTTATTATATAACCCTCCTGTTTTTATGCAATGTTTTGTTTTCTTTGGGATATGTTCAAAAAGGTCGCTTTTTTTGGTGTTAACTGTTTGTTTTTCGAAAACCTTATTAGGTTACCTTCTCCATATGCCTTTCGCGAAAATTAGGAGAGGAATTTAAAGAATGAAACCCACTTTAAGAATTGGGGCTGATTTGTTGAGGCTTTTTTGGTTTTTAGGGTAAGCGTTTTTCTGGTAATATGTACCTGAGCAATCGCCAAAATCGCCCCATACTTCCTTTTTGGAAGCCTCTTTCGAATGTTCATTTACTTGAGTGGATTGTTTAGCCTAAAACATACAGTTTAAATGTGTTCGAATTCTGAGTGGTTTTCGGATTTTTCCTTTTACATATTGCCTTATTAGGTCTTTTAAGGAAACACGAAGGCATAGTTGCGGTTCCGCTACCGTCCGTTTGTGTTATGATCAAAATACTTCGGGTACCTATGTTACCTTTATTTGAAAGTGATGCGTTAAGTCCTAAATATTTTTTGTTTAGATTCTGAATAGTTGAGAAAGTTTTTATTATTATGCTGAAGTAGTGTGCTGAGGAAGGGGCAAGACAGCTTGTTAAACAAACGCACACTAAAAACTGCAAGCATAAACAGCAATCAACAAAACAACGCCACACACCCAAACACCCCAATCCAAAAAAACCAGTCTGGTATCCCCCAAACACTGTCTATCCCCAAACTAACACAAATCAAAAAACTCGCCCTTCGACGTGGCTTATGGTACCGAACCCTAAATCGTCTAGAGAGAGGCATAATTGACTTGACCGTTCAATTCGTCAGCAACATAAGAAGCGCAAAACTGGCCCAAGCATTGACGGCAGTAGTGAACAAACTAAAGCTATCAACCGAAAGCATCCTATCAAAAACAGTCAAAACCTACGGCTTCTCTCAAACCCAAAAAATAAGCACCATAGCTCAAAGTTGGGGAAACACCCATGCAATCCAGTGGCTTAATGACTTCAATTTTGCACGGTACCTCTCTATCATTCACTTAAATGGCGTTGGCGTCTACAAAACATGATTGTTAGCAAGACTCCTTTACGGCTCACTTTAGGTGGAGGAGGTACAGACCTCCCCTCATACAGCTCTAAATACGGCGGCTTTGTTGTCACCTCCGCTTTAGACAAATACATTTACTTAGTAGTAAACCGCAGATTTGAAAAACCAATCCGAGCCAGCTACTCCATAACCGAAATTGTTCACCCCATCGATAACATTCAACATCCCGTGATAAGGGAATCCTTACGGCTGCTCAATCTAACAAGCAACATCGAATTAATCTCCATTGCCGAGGTCCCATCAAAAACAGGTTTAGGCTCTTCAAGCTGCTTCACCGTTGGACTACTACACGCACTGCATACATACAAAGATGAGCAGATGCCTCGTCAAGCACTCGCCGAAGAAGCCTGCCGCGTTCAAATGGACATTCTCCAAGAACCCTGCGGCTACCAAGACACATTCATCGCAGCGTTCGGCGGGTTTGTTTGTCTGGACATCCAAAGGGATGGTCAAGTAAAAGTTACCAACCTAAAAATCCCAGACGAAGCAGTTCGCGAGCTTGAACATAACCTAGTTTTCTTCTACACCGGAATTGAACGAAGCTCCTTGTCGGTTCTGAATGACCAAGCTACAAACGTAAAACAAGATGGGTCCAAAGCCCTCGATGCCATGCACATTATCAAAGACATCGGCTACAAAGTTAAACACGCATTAGAAACGGGAAACTTAAACGAGTTTGGTAAACTACAAAACGAGCACTGGCAGGTAAAGAAGGCAACTTCCCCCATAATTTCAAACAAAACAATAGACCACTGGTACGAAGTTGGACTCAAAGCGGGTGCTCTAGGCGGCAAAATCATGGGTGCAGGCGGTGGAGGGTTTCTCATGTTCTACTGTGAAAATGGACGAACAAAACTGCGCAAAGCAATGGCAAAAGAAGGTTTGCGGGAAATAGCATTCGGTTTTGAACCCGATGGATCAAAAATCTCTCTTCATCTGTAGGCGAAAAAATGGATACCCCTTTCTTCATTAAAGAATACCTGCAAGAGCTCCAAACCGTAGTCCAAACCGTTTCCCAAGATGATATCCAACAAGCTGTGAAGCTGCTTTTTGATGCTTGGCAGGGCGACAAACAGGTCTTCGTGGCTGGTAACGGAGGTTCAGCTTCTTCAGCTACTCACCTCACTTGCGACTTAGCAAAGTTCACTGCGGTTGAAGGCAAAAAACGTTTTCGAACAGTTTGCCTAAACGATAACATCCCGCTGGTTTCCGCCCTCACCAACGATTTAGGCTGGGACAACGTATATGTCGAGCAGCTGAAGAACTTGATGAACAAAGGCGACGTTTTAATCGTCCTAAGTGTTCACGGGGGTTCTGGCTCGGACCAGGCAGGAATATGGTCACAGAACTTGCTGAAGGCAGCAAAATTTGTCCAGAGTAACGGCGGTAAAGTGCTTGGTTTAGCAGGTTTTGATGGTGGCGCGCTGAAACAAGTAGCTGACGCCTGCATTGTGGTGCCCGTGAATTCCACTCCTCAAGTTGAAGGTTTCCATGTTGTGCTGTCGCATTTGCTGTGTGCTGGTCTTCGTCAATCCATAACAGAAAGTGGATAACGTGAAGCGTATCATCGTTTGGATTGACAGCAAGGATGATGTTGTTGAGCAAGTTGGCAAATCGCTCAAGACTCTCCTCTCCAGTCTTGAACTCAAATACAAAATCGTTGACATCGGCGAAATCGTAGAGAAAGAAAGCGAATGACCAACGCCATATTCTTAGACCGCGACGGAGTAATAAACAAAATCGTATACTTTCCCGAACACGGCATCTTGGATTCTCCCCTTAATCCCTCACAATTCAAGCTTATGCGGGGCGCAGCAAAAGCAATTTCCATCTTCAACCGCTTGAGGCTAAAAGTCATAGTGATTTCAAACCAACCTGCCATCGCAAAAGGCAAACTAACCGAGGCAGGCTTCGAAAAAATCCAACTGAAAATGAAGGCATTGCTTGAAGAAAAAGGCGCTCACGTAGACGGCGAATACTACTGCTTCCACCACCCCAAAGCCAGAAAAAAAGAGTACCGAGTCAACTGTGATTGCAGAAAACCTAAACCTGGGTTACTTCTAAAAGCTGCCAAGGATCACTGCTTGGATTTATCAAAATGTTTCATGGTGGGCGATGGCGTAACCGACATAAAAGCTGCACGGGCAGTTGGATGTAAACCTATATTGTTGGGCGATTTGAAATGCGATTTGTGCCGGTTCATGAAGTATCTAGATGTAAAGCCCGACTATATTGCCTCAAGCCTTCTGGAAGCGTCCAAACTAATTGAAAAAGAAGTGAATGAATCATGGAAATATTCCTTGATACCGCAAACATAGACGAAATAAAAGAGCTTCTGCGGTGGGGCGTTATAAGCGGCGTCACCACAAACCAAAAAATCTTCTCCAACGAAAAAGGAATAAACTTCGAAACCCGCGTCAAAGAAATCCTCTCAACAATCGATGCCCCCGTCAGCATCGAAGTAACCAAAACAGGCGAAAGCGACGAGGTCTTAATTGCCGAAGCAAAAGAATACTCAAGTTGGAACCCAAAAAACATAGCCATAAAAATCCCGATGTTTGGCAACGGCAGAGGACTTGTTCTCGCCAACAAATTACACAAGGAAAAAATCAAAACCAACATCACCTGCCTTATTACCGCAAACCAAGTTCTGCTATCAGCGTTTACGGGAGCAACATATGCAAGCATCTTTTTCTGCAGAGTCCGCGACGCAGGTGGCGACCCCGTTAAAGTCATCCAAGACTCCAAACTCCTACTTGAAGAAAGCAACTTGCCAACCAAAATCATCGCTGGGAGCATACGCAAACCGGAAGATGTAGTTCAAGCAGCTGCAGCAGGCGCCCACATAGTTACAATCACCCCCAAAGTTTTACGGCAGATGCCGTTTCACCAGAAGACCGAGGACACTATCAAAGAGTTCGACCAAGCCTGGCTGGAATTCAAAACAACCCAAACAGCCACAAGTAACTCGTGACCTTACGTGTATGCGATTGTCCTTGCAGGTGGATATGCAAAACGGCTTTGGCCCCTAACCTTAGGTGTGCCTAAAGCTTTGCTGCCTGTTGCTGGTAAACCTATACTGGACTACATCGTCGAGAAACTGCGCGCCCTCAATCCTCCCCTAACACACATTGTTCTGTCCACAAACATGCTTTTCCAACCCCAATTCCAAGCATGGCTCGACACGAAATCCTACAGCAGCATCAAGCTTGTTCCGGACGCCTCATCAAACGAGAAACAAAAACCAGGTGCAATAAAAGCCATTGCCAATATCATAAAAAAAGAGCCTAAAGACGACGTGCTGGTCATTGCTGGCGACGGCGTGTTTACTGACAATCTATTGGGCTTTCTGGAAGCGTTCAACAAGAAAAACGGCTCGGTTGTTGCTCTGTATGAAGTAGCAAATCTGGAGGAAGCTAAACGTTGTGCAACAGTAACCGTGGATGGAGAAGGAAAACTTTTGGATTTTGTTGAAAAACCTGCAAAGCCCACGACCACGCTGGTTTGCGGAGCGGTTTATGCGTTCAAAAGAGGAGTAAACCGACGGTTTAGCAAGTATTTGGCGTTAAAGTTGCCTACTGACCAACCGGGCAGGTTTATTGAATGGCTTTGTAGGCAGGAAACCGTTTACGGTTACATGCTTAAAGACTACTTGTGGGATATTGGGACTCACCAAGCCTATCAGGCATGTAATATGTGTTTTAGCAACTCTGGAGCAATACCGCTTATTGAAAAACTGTCAGAGGTAAACCCTGCATGAAAGCAATTGTCACGGGCGGGGCAGGCTTTATTGGAAGTCACCTCGTCGACCGACTAATTGACGACGGATACGCAGTCACGGTAATCGACAACATGACCTGCGGAACCATGGAAAACCTGAAACAGCACAAAGATAACCCCAAACTCAAAGTTTACACCGTGGATATTCAAAACGCCCAAGAACTTACCAGAATTTTCGCTGGGCATGATGTTGTTTTTCATCTAGCTGCACATGCAAACATAAGAAACAGCCTCGCCAACCACAGAGCAGACCTCGAAAACAACCTGGTCGGAACCATAAACATTTTAGAAGCGATGGTTCACAACAAAATATCTGACCTTGTTTTTGCTTCAACTTCAGCAATATACGGAGCAGCAACAGTGCAGCCTACGCCTGAAGATTATATGCCAACTCAAACCTCTCTGTATGGGGCATCAAAACTCGCCTGCGAAGCATACGCCGAAGCATTCACAGAGTTTGCTCCAATCAAGTTTTGGGCTTACCGGTTCGCAAACATAATTGGCGAACGTTGCCGCAGAGGTGTAGTGTGGGACTTCGTTCATAAACTGCAGCGGAATCCCGCTTCCATTGAAATTCTTGGGGATGGAAACCAAAGCAAAGAATACTTGCACGTTGACGACTGTGTCAATGGAATGATGACGGGTTATCAGCAATCCACCGAGGAAGTTAACTTGTTCAATTTGGCAATTGAAGAAAACACCGCCGTTGACGAAGTTGCCGACATTGTGATCAAAGAAATGTCGCTTGTGCATGTGAAGCGCTATTACACGGGTGGGGCAAGAGGATGGATAGGTGATAATCCCGTAGTGCATCTCTCCATAAACAAAATCAAGTCGTTAGGTTGGGTTCCCGAGATTTCTGCAAAAGAAGCCCTTTCTATAACCGCTAAATGGACAATTGCTGAACTAAATCACGTTTAAATGGACAAAAACTTGAGCGCCCAACCACCAAAATTGAAAGACAAAACCGCACTTATTACAGGTGCTGGGCGGGGCATCGGTAAAGCTATTGCTCTGACTTTTGCCCATGAGGGCGCAAACGTTGTTGTCGTCTCCAGAACAGTTTCAGAAGTTGAGAAAACCGCTAGTCAAATACGCGCTTTAGGTGGAAATGCCTTAAGTCTTCAGGTTGATATTTCCAAAAAAACCGACGTAGACAAAATGGTGCATTCAACTCTTACCGAGTTTGGAACGATTGAAATTCTAGTTAACAATGCTGGCGTAATCGGTCCTATTGGTCCATTGGCTGAAAACCCTGTTGATTCATGGATAGATACGATAAACGTGAACTTAATTGGGACGGTTTTATGTTGTAAATCTGTTTTGCCGGAAATGATAAAGCGAAACAAAGGCAAAATTATTAACCTGTCTGGAGGTGGCGCTACTGGACCCAGACCCAATTTCTCCGCATACGCCGTCTCTAAAAGCGCCATAGTGGGCTTTACTGGCACTTTGGCACAGGAACTGACGCCATTCAATATTCAAGTAAACGCCATCGCTCCAGGTGCCATCTTTACTTATTTGCATGAGCAGGTATTGAATGCAGGTCCACGAGCAGGCAACAACGAGTTAGCCGTCTCAAACGGTGCCAAACAAGAAACTGCCCGTTCTTTAGAGTCAGCCGCAGGATTAGCTGTGTTTTTGGCATCCGACGAGTCAGACGGGCTTTCAGGGCGTCTAATAAGCGCGGTTTGGGATAATTGGTCGGCAATGACAAAGGAGAAAATCCATGTGATAATGTCTGGAGAACTGTATACCTTGCGGCGAATTGATGACGTTTTATTTGGTTCAAAAAAAGCCGTTGCTTAATAGAGTGCAGATGAACGCGAAATGAACGTTGGCATTATAGGTTGTGGCCTTCAAGGCTGGCGTAGGGCAAAAGCTGTACGGGAAAATGGCGACAAAATCATTGCAGTTGCAGACAGCGACCCGACAAAATCGAAAACTTTGGCTTTTGAATTTAATTGCTTTGTTGCAACTCGCTGGGAAGACATAGTAGCTAATCCTGAAGTGGAAATCGTTATAGTCTGTTCCCCAAATCATCTGCATGCCCCCATGAGCATCACCGCTTTAGAAAACGGAAAACACGTTCTGTGCGAGAAACCTTTAGCACGAAACCAAAAAGAAGCGCAGTCAATGTTGGACGCCTCCACAAAAACTGGCGTCATCCTTAAGTGTGGATTTAACCTCCGCCATCACCCTGCTATTGTCCAAGTTAAAGAGTGGTTTGACCAAGGTGCCCTTGGCGAATTATCTTTTTTACGTTGCAGATATGGAACATGCGGACGGTTGAGCTACGAAAAGGACTGGCGAGGTAATTCCAACTTGGCTGGCGGAGGAGAACTCTTGGATCAGGGAATTCATGTTCTGGACTTATTCCGCTGGTTTGGCGGTATTTTCAGTGAAGTTACAGGGTTTATAGCCACAAACTATTGGGCGGTCGCCCCACTGGAAGATAACGCATTCGCGCTTCTACGTACCCCTAACGGTCAAATTGCCGCCTTACATGTCAGTTGGACGCAATGGCGAAATCTTTTCTCTTTTGAAGTTTTTGGAAAAGATGGTTATGCTCTAGCAGAAGGTCTTGGAGGGAGTTACGGTCCTGAGAAAGCAATTCTGGGTAAACGGTCCTTTACCAAGCCTTTTACCGAAGAAATTATTGATTTTCGAGGGGAAGACCCTTCCTGGAGAGAAGAATGGCGGGAACTCGTAAACGCAATAAAAGAGAATCGCGAACCTCTCGGAAGTGGCCTGGATGGTCTAGAAGCCTTGAAACTGGTTGAGGCAATCTACAAATCCAATCGAAAAACAGAGGCAACAGCATTTCATGCATGAATCTTTTACGGTTGGTTTTCAAGAAGCAACTAACATTAGTGTTGCAATAATAGGTTTAGGCCATTGGGGCTTTAAGTGGATAAAAATCTTTGATGAATCTAAAGCATGCGTTAAGGCATGTTGCGATATGAATGAGGATATCCTAAAAAAAGTTCGAATCCAAAGCCCCAAAGTAACCCCCTATCTTCAATATGAGGAAATGCTTAGGGGCGATTGCGTTGACGCCGTTTATGTTGCAACTCCTCCTTCTACTCATTACAAAATTGCACGAGAGTGCCTTTTGGCGAAGAAACATGTTTTTGTCGAAAAACCTTTGACAACCAGTTTTGTTCAAGGTTTAGAACTTGTTAAACTTGCCAAAGATGTGAACCGCGTTCTCATGGTGGGAAACACGTACATCTACAATAAAGCAATCCAAGAACTCAAACGTTTAATCAATTTGGGCGAAATCGGCCCCTTACGGTACATCCATTCCTGGATGACAAACTCAATTGATATGTGGACAGGAAAAACCATAAGCAACTACGCTGATGTTTTGTGGGACCTAGGTCCTCATCAGATTTCAATCGTAAATTACCTCATGGCTGCTGAGCCAAAGGCTGTCTCGGCAACCTGCACCCGTTCTATACTAAACGGAAACGCTTCAGAACTACACGATTGTGTTATCCTAAACTTACATTTTGCAGATAACATCGTAGCCACCATCTACCTTAATTGGCTTGACTATACTAAAAATCGGCGCGTTTTTGTAGCTGGGCAACGGGGGATTCTAAACTGTGACGACATTTCAAACCATCATCAAACGAAAATAGTTGTCGGAAAATTCCCGCAATCAAAATTTGATTCAACGACAAATGCCTTCTCAGCATATGATATCGATTTAAGCAACACTCTGAAAAACGAATGTGAGCATTTTCTGTCTTGTGTGGCTTCAAATTCTACTCCAATCACTGATGGTGAAGATGGGGTATCTGTTGTTAGAGTTCTTGAAACGGCTCAAAAATCAATTGCTAATTATGGCTCACTTGAACCGCTCATTTGATGTCAAATGGTGAATTCCCTCAAAACCTTTAATGCGACTAAAAAAAACGGCTGGATCATACGTAGTGGAACATTTATTGAGCCATCAAGCAAGATTGGTAGAAACCTTGAAACTGGACATAACGTGGTCATAAGGGAAAATTGCAGTTTAGGAGATAACGTGAAAGTCTGGTCTAACACCGTTATTGACTACAGTTGTACAATAGGAAACGAAGTAAAAATCCACTGCAATTGCTACCTCTCCCAATTTACAACCATAGGCAATAACGTGTTTGTTGCACCAGGAGTTGTTATGTTAAACGATGTTCATCCTGGATGTGCATATTCGAGGCAATGTATGCGTGGTCCAACAATCGAAGATGGGGCACAGATCGGCGGGAACTCAACAATTCTTCCCTATATTCGAGTAGGAAAAGGTTCTCTAATAGGCGGCGGTTCTGTTGTGACAAAGAGCATTCCTCCGAATTCTGTTGCCTACGGCGTTCCTGCACATATTGCGGGTTCTGTATTTAATTTGCGTTGCAAAATTGGCTTGAACCATAAGCCCTATCGAGAACTGTAAGTATGATTCCTTTGATTGATTTAAATCGACAGGTTCAGTCTATCAAATCCGAAATAAAACGGGAAGTAAACCGAGTAATTGATGAAGGCTTTTTTGTACTGGATAAAAATCTGGAAAAATTTGAAAAAGAATTCGCCAAATATTGTGGAACAAAGTTTGCGTTAGGCGTAGCTAACGGAACTGACGCCCTAACCATTTCCCTTAAAGCCGCAAGCATCGGGGTTGGCGATGAAGTTTTGGTTCCCACGAACACTTTCATAGCCACAGCTGAAGCCGTAACACATGCAGGCGCAACCCCTGTCTTTATAGATGTAAACCCGAAAACCTACAACATTGACCTCGAAAACGTGAAGGTAACACCCAAAACCAAAGCTATCATCCCAGTTCATCTCTACGGTCAACCTGTAAACATGGACGAGGTAACAGAGTTAGCAACCAAATTCGATTTGAAAATAATTGAAGATGCCAGCCAAGCTCACGGAGCAATCTACAGAAAGAAAAAAGTGGGTTCGTTTGGAATTGCTGGTTGCTTCAGTTTCTTTCCAACAAAACCCTTAGGCGCCATCGGTGATGGGGGAATAATCACGACAAATGATGAAAATATTGCGTTAAGAGTCAAGCAGTTGCGTAACCACGGAAGAGCAGCATTAAATATTCACGTTGAGCCTGGTTACACATCGCGGCTGGACGAGATACAAGCGGCTGTTTTGTCGGTGAAATTAAAACATCTAGACCAGTGGAATGCAATGCGGAAAAAAATAGCCGACCAGTATACTCATCTTCTTGATAACCTGTCTACATTGCAACTACCTTGCTGCATTCCTGAGGCTGAATCTGTATATTATCTCTATGTTATTCAAACAGAACGAAGAGATGAATTACAGGTAGCGCTGCAGAAACAGGGCATGCAGGCTTTAATTCATTACCCAATCCCGATACATATGCAACAAGCTTACGGAATGTATGCGAAGCAGAAATTGGTTTGCGCGGAGAATTTATCTAAAAAGATTCTATCTCTACCAATGTTTGCTGAACTTACTGAAGACGAAATACTCCTGATAGCTGAAGTCACAAAAAGGTTTGTCACCACAAATAATTAAAGCAAATAATCCTACTCGACCCAGCGTTGTAACTATCTTACCCGTCCTTAACGAGGAAAAGCGAATTCACTCTCTAGTTTCGGGCATATACAAGTATGGTGCAGGATTTGTAGACTGTGTTTTGGTTGTGGTCGATGACGGCACAGTAGACCTGTCAAGAGAAATGGCGGCTTCAGCAGGTGCTATTGTATTAGATAACGGTCCAAAACGGGGGGTTGGAATAGCAATTAGACGTGGAATAGAATTTGCCCTCCAAAACAAAATCGATATCTGTGCAATAATGGCAGGAGATAGCCAAGATGACCCCAAAGAAATCCCAAAAGTTATTGGTCCCCTATTTAGAGGCGAATGTGATTTTGTTCAGGGTTCTCGATATTTAGGTGGGCAAAGAACAGTAAATATGCCTTTTTCACGAACATTTCTAACCCGTCTATACACGCTTGGTTTCAGGTTAGTAAGCGGGTTTCCTGCAACTGACGCCTCAAACGGGTTTAGGGCTTTTTATATAAAAATAATACGAGAAATCAATCTCTGGCAGCCATCCCTTGACAAATATGCATTAGAGAATTACTTATATGCCCAAGTAGTTAAAAATGGCTTCAAAATTAAAGAAGTTCCCGTCACAAAAAAATTTGACCGTGCTCTTGGTTACAGCCACATGATTGTGTGGAAAGATAACTCTTTTTGGGCAGTCATAAAAGGCAGAGTAACACCAAATAGCCAAGTTGAAAATCGGCACTAATTGGATTTTAAGCTGTAGCAATTGAGAGTATCCGTATTGTCAGATACGCCTACCTTATCCGTAATAATCCCCTCCTATACAATGGATAGATATGACCAGTTATGTCGACTGTTGAAATGTATAAAAAACCAGACTTTTGGTTCGATAGAAACAATAATTGTTGTGGAAAACTGCAGTTCCCTTTTTCAACATATCTGCAAATTCATTGAACAAGAACATCTGTCAGCCGTTAGAATTATACAAACGTACACCGAAATTGGTTCTTCATTTCAGGTTAACTTAGGTGTGAGTAAAGCAAAGGGTGACATAATTGCCTTCCTTCATGATGATACACTTGTTCCCGAATGTTGGGCGGAAAATTTGGTCGCTGATTACTCTGAAGACGACAACATCATCGGAGTAACTGGACCAATTGTTCCAAGTGGACGTATGCCTGAGTGGTTCCCTGAAGAATTCGATTGGATAATTGGCTGTAACCGTTATTTTGTCAGTATGATAAAAGAAAAAAAGGGCGTGCGAAGTATCAGTGGCTCGAATGCGTCTTTTAGAAAAAAACTTTTCCAAGCTGTAGGCGGTTTATCCATAACTTTGGGGCCTCTAAGTAAAATCAAAAGCCGTTGGTGTGAGATAGGTGAAGAAACTGAATTATGCCTGAGATTAAGCCGCCGTTTTGACGGATACATCCTTTATGACCCTGAGGTTGTGGTTTACCATGATATACCCCAAGAAAACCTGAAGTGTCGATTCATAGCACGAATGTCTTTTCAAGGCGGTCGCACTAAGGGCAGCCTAAAAAAGTTTTACTCTGCTAACAATAAATTGCTTGCGCCTGAAAAAGAGATCTTTACCAAGCTTTGGGTAACTGTAATACCCGAAATGAGCAAACAAATATTCACGGACCCCACAACAAACCTGCGTAAAACTTCGGTAATTTTTTTTTCTTTAAGTTTCATCGCTTTTGGTTACTTACTGGGTTATTTGGCTCCTTCATCCCTAATATCAAAAGATTGGTACTTATGAAAAACCAATTGCGAGTGTTAGTAGTTGGCTGCGGCTTTGTTTCTACAATGCTTCACCTCCCACTTTTGACCAACTTCAAGGACGTGAGTGTGGCGGGAATTTGTGAATTAGACGATGCAAAAGGAATAGACGCCTGCGCCAGGTTTCATGTGAAAAACCGGTACACTGATTTTAAGAAAGCAATTGCTGAAGTAAAACCTGATTTAGTTGACATCTGCACACCGCCAAAATCTCATGCACCGCTTGCTACGTTAGCTATTGAAAACCAGATTCCATGTGTTATAGAAAAACCTTTGACTTCTACATTGGAAGAAGCGGATGAACTAATTCGGCTTTCAAATAAAAATGATGTTCCCATTTTTCCAATGCACACTTACTCATATCTGCCTTGTTTTAGAAGAGCCAAGAAAATGTTTGAGGCAGGCACCGTAGGTGACCTTGTGTCGGTGGAAACAAAGTATTTGGTGAATTTTCGGAGAGAACGATACGTTCAATCCAATCACTGGGTTCATGGTTTGCCGGCGGGGATTCTGTTTAGCGAGATCACTCCACATTTGGTCATGATGTTACTGGACTATTTAGATAAACCTGAGAGTATAGAGTTTTCTATGAAGAAGCTGTCTGATGTTTCTTATGTAACCGCTGACGAACTTCATGCGATTTTAACGTCAGCTAACCGGATAGGTTTGTTGGGTTTGTCGTACAATTCACCTATTGCTAGCCATAGGTTGACAATTATTGGAAAGAAAGGCGTCATTGATGCGGAAAGTTGCACCCAAACCGTAGTTCTCCATAAAGCAGCTGACATGATTCTGGGACCTACTGCCCGAGCAAAATGGTTTGTAGCAGATAGTCTTCAGAGGTCAAGCAGCTTTGGGTCAGTGGCTTTTAATGCATTGGTGGGTAGATATAAAATGTTGTCTGAGGGTCACCGTTTTCTCCTGCGTGCTTGCATTAGCCACCTCAACGATAACGCCCCTTTTCCTGTAGAGCTTGAAAAATGCAAAGAAGTAGTCAGGATATTGGAGCTTCTGACAAGTTCTGCCCAGTCTACTACACAAAAAGCAGTAGCTATCCAACAGTGATGAAGAAACCTGACGTTTGTGTAGTTACTGTACCCACTTTAGCTTTTAACGAAAAGGTGGGACTCGACAATTTCATCCGCCTCTTGCTTCCCTCATGCAACGAGATTTTTGTTATAACTGGTGAAGGATTCCAAAATTTCTATGGTGAAAAAGTTGTCCTCACAAAACTTCCTGTATTTAAAGGTACATCTGCTCCATCAAAAGTAATGCATAAACTGGTTGATCAAATCTATGAAGCTGTCTGCTTAGTGAAGTTGTCAAAAAAGTTTTCCTTGGTCCTTTTTCATGCGGGTGTCATATTCAATCAGATACCTATCGTGGTTGCTAAATTGCTTCGAAAACGGGTTGTTGTCTATCAGTTTGGGGGTAATTATCTGCTTGAACAACGTTTATCCGCTATCAAACGTTGGGAACGAGTAGTTAAGCCGATGAGTGCCGCTTTGTCTCGCGTCAATTATCCTTTAGCAGATGTAATTATCTGTGAAGGTCGTACGAATTTAATGAAGTGGGACCAGCTTGAGCGTTATCAAGAGAAGATAGCTTGGCTTGTGGCACGAGATGTTGATTTTTCGCGTTATAGAATAATAATCCCTCCCAATGAACGTCTCAATTTGATAGGTTATTTTGGGCGTTTAGACCCTAAAAAGGGCATACTGAATTTTATTCGGGCAATGCCTTCTGTTTTGGAGAAAAAACCCGATGTTCAATTCGTAATAGCTGGCACTGGACCTATTCAACAAGCAGTTGAACGTGAGATTACAACTTTAAAGGTAAATCGTCATGTGCAATTGTTGGGTTTCGTTGCGGATGAAGATATCCCCAACTTACTTAACAAGCTTAAAGTGGTTGTTGTGCCGACTTACGATGACGGTATTCCAGAGGTTATGAAAGAAGCTATGGCCTGTGGAACAGTTGTAGTTGCCACTTCCGTGGGTGGAATCCCTGACATAGTGAAAGATGGCGTCAATGCTTTTTTGATCCGAGAAAACAGTGCTCATGGTGTGGCAATAGCTATTTTAAAAGCGATAAATTCACCTAAACTCTATGATGTTGCAATTCAAGGGCGTTACCTTATCCAGGAGATCTATGGGAACGAAAAAATGGTGCAGCGTTATAGCGCTATGATAGCAAAATCCTTCAAGTTTAACCTCTGTGATTCGTGATTGCTTTTCCAGATCAGCATTAGTAACAACCAATATCCTAAAGGTTGTAGAAAATGTTAGATTGGACAACAAAGTATGCACGCTC
The DNA here is from genome assembly GCA_041447175.1 of Candidatus Bathyarchaeia archaeon. NCBI lineage: Archaea > Thermoproteati > Candidatus Bathyarchaeota > Bathyarchaeia (SeqCode) > Bathyarchaeia archaeon. The sequence continues at coordinate 363,290 of CP166960.1, forward strand.
CCCTTGTAATGACCCGGAAAAATCCTTACGATTCATTAAGATCATGGAGTTGCTTCAAGGAACTCTCTGTACTGCTGAACCATTAAAGATACTTGACCTAAGTACAGGTCTTGGTATGCTGCCCGTTATGATTAGAAAACGTGCCAAAAACCACGTGATCACTGCCTGCGATGTTCAACTAAAAAACGACGTTAAACTGCAGTTGTCTTCACAAAACATTGAAGCCATTGAAGGTGTAAAGTTTACTCCTGATGCGCCTCTTCCATTTCAGGATTCCTTCTTTGATGTAGTCATATTCACCGACGCTCTTGAACACATAATTGACGACCCTGAGCATGTTTTTTCCGAAATTCACCGGATACTCAAGAATGGAGGTAGTTTAATTTTCACAACACCAAATTTTGCACATATAGTTTCTCGGTTTAAATGCATGTTTGGAAAACAAACACAAGATTTTTTGTCTGAGGATAAGCATTTTCGCATGTACACCATTGACGAGTTGTTGACCATCTTAAAAGACGGGTATATTGTGAAACATGCTAAATTCGTCAACACCGTTGAATCTTGGCGTTTTGTTGGCGTCTCCAAACTTGCTTATTACTTTTATTGGCTTACCCTGTTTAGGTCATCGTTTAAGTCTACACTAGTTATCTTGGCTCAGAAAACTTAACGTGGTCTTTTTGTATATCAACTTCGAAAAAACTGATGTAGCCTTCAGTCTTTTTGGTGTTTTTCTGTTCGCAGTTGCCTTAGTCACAGTCTCTATGATGTCTCTCGCTTCAGGCTATGAAATAGATCTTTATGCAGCCTTTCCTTTGTTCTTCTGGTTTGTTCTCGGAGCCGTTTACTTGTTTAGCTTACTTCTTGTTTTGCGTCGGGTCTTCTTTGATGTGAAAAACCGTTGTTGGGTTATTGGAGTGCTTTTGATTATTTGCGTAAATAGTCTCATCCTAATATTGCCAGTCCTGAGAGGTTATTATTTTTATGGAATAACAGATTCTGCACAATTCTTTGGTCTAACAAAAGATATTCAAACTTACAGTAACATTAGTTCCGATTTGTCATTACTGCCCCTTAACACATATGAGCCTTTTTCTAATCTTTACCCGGGTTTCTCAATCCTGTTTGTTTCTGTCGGTTACCTAACAAGTTTAGATATTCGTTTAATATCCATGTTTGCTCCCTGTTTCTTTTTTATGTTTTATCAACTTGGACTTTTCGTTTTAGCCCAAAGCGTCACAAACAGTTTCCGAAAAGCTTTGCTTACTCTTGCTTTTTCCTTTCCCCTTTTATTCCTTTATCTTCAATCGATGTGTACTCCAACTGTTCTTCTTTTTCTCTACTCCCCATTTGTTGTCTTTATTGTGTACCGGTTATTGACTGCCAAAAGTAACAGTTTCAGTTGGCTTCTTTTGATAGTTCCTGTTCTTTTGAGTCTTCCAATTGCGCATCCAGTTGATGTATTTTCAATTGCGATACTGTTATTAGGAATTACTTTAATTCAACACTTTTATGCTAACAAAATCGGGCATGCATGGTACATCTTTCTTATTTTGTCCATCGTCTGGTTTATATGGACTACCGTTGTCGGAGTCTTTTCACAAGGTGTCAATAGTCTTATCCAAAGAACATCCATCGGTGAATTATCTACATATATCGAGGTTGCAGAACAGGCAAATGCTGGTGCCTTTGATTTAGTTGAGCGGTTTTTGATAGGTTTTGGTCAAGAAGCAGAGTACATTGCCCTCTCAGGGGTTATAATAATCCTTGTTATAAGTTCACGCCGGAAAAAAATAAGTTTCGAGTACTTTTTTCCTATGTTGATTCTTATTGTTTTTCTTCTGCTGTTACCCGTCTTTGAGTTTATTCCGTCAATTGGTTCTTTTCGGCGAATGCTCTTTTATGCTGTCTTAGGGGCAACTTTGCTTAACGGCTTTTATTGTTACGATTGTTTTACTCGGGTACGTTTCAAAAAATTCTCCGTTCCATTCCTTACGATAGTTATCTTCGGGGCGCTATTGTTGGGGCTGTTCAATGTACACGCGTCTCCACTTACACGACAATACAATCAACAGATAACCTCAATGGATGTTGTAGGTTTTAGCTGGTTTACCACTTATAATAATGGTCAGAGCCAAATATGTCAAATTCGAGTCATGCAATATGCTCTCTCCTCAATCAGTACAGGTATCCGAGAAACACCTAGAAACATCAGGTGGGGCACAAATGATCAATATCAGGCTCCTGATCATTTCGGATATGGCACATACGATCAATATGGCAATAATTTTAGTGATGACACATACTTTTTAACTAACAAGTTGGACAGGCTTCTTTTACCAGTCGTGTTTGCAGATTATCAATCTTCATGGCGCTGGAACGATTTAGACTGGCAAAATCTGCTTGATGACCCAAGTGTTTTGCGAGTTTATGATAATTCTGAATTTACCGTTAGTTACGTGAAAGGTTCAGGTTAAAACAAATCAGACCAAATCTGAGATTACTCGTTGGCAAAAGTTATTCGTAAGCTGGTTTAATGCCGAAGAAGATTCTCTTCCTTAACGTAACCGGGTCATCTAACAAAGGCGACATGGCGGTTGTCATTGGTCACATTATGGGAATAAAGCATTATTTGCCCGATGCTGAAATTACTCTTCTAAGTGGAAACGTTGAAGTCGATAAATTTTATGAAACTTTTGGGGTCAAAGTATGTCCACATCCTTGGTACACTCGACAAAGGAAATTATGGAAAGACGGTTGGCGAAAACAGCTTCTAGAAACGAACAGTTTTCTTAGCGGGTTGCCCAAGTTTTTTAGTTTTTTACTCTCTTTGTCGAAACTATCATCCGCTTTATTGTATCCCCTGCGTAAAAAAGAGTCTCCTTTTCAAGATTTTGATGTCGTGTTGGATACGATACCTGATCGATTAAACGAATCTTTTCATGGTTTTGTTGAATGTGGTGCTGTTCTGTTCGTGATTTTCATGGCTGAAAAAACCATAAAGAAACCCATACTGGTGGGGCCTTCCTCTATAGGTTCAATTAACTCTCCTGTGCTCAAGTTTTTAACACGCTTGGTTTTGAATAATGTTTATGTAGTTGCAACTCGAGATCAAAGAAGTTTTTGTTACGTTAAAAACTTGGGTATCAATAAGCCAAAAGTGTTATCTTTGAGTGATATGGCTTTTCTGTTGCCCTCTGCTTCTGAGGAAAAAATAATTTCGGTAGCTCAGGAAATTGGGCTTGATGTTAGAAACCATGCTTTTGTTGGTGTTGTGCCGCGGGTTTATGTTTGGCAAACGGTTACTCAGTATTATGATTTAGTGGCGCAGTTTATTGATTGGCTTGTCAGTCAATTTGGTGTTTACGTATGTTTGATACCTATGGAAACAGGTTTCGGTGTATACTGGAATGATGAAATAACGAATAAAGAAATCTACCAGCGGGTTCATCAAAAAAATGCTGTTCACATAATCCCCGGCAAATGTGACCCCACGGTAATTAAAGGGTTGATTGGTAACTTTGAATTTGTTGTCAGTTGGAAATTTCATGGTGCTCTGTTGCCTTCATCAGCTTTGGTTCCGACACTCGCGCTCTCCTATGGTGAAAAATACAATGAACTTTTCAGAAACCAACTTTGTCTGCCTGACCTTTTAATTGATGTTAGAGGCTATGGCCCAGACGCTCTGCTTTCTTTGCTGAAACGAAATTTCGAGAAAGCTTGGTTTAATAAAGAAGAGATTAAGCGTCGCCTGTCTTCAAGAGTTGAATGTTCTAAGGCTCTATCCTTATCCTATAGTAAAGTTGTTTGCGACATAGTAGAAAAATCTGAGAATAGACGCTGATTCTTCTTTTGTTTGCAGTTGGTGCGTTGCTGGAGATATAGTGTAATTTTTGGCAAAGCTGTCAAAGATAACTGAAGAGTCAGCGCGGGGTGGTTTTTTCTTGTTTTCGGGGACTGCCCTTTCTTCGATAATTTTGGCTGTTTCTGTGATTTTTTTAGGTCGATTTATGGGTCCAGAATTGTATGGGCAATTTAGTTTGGTTATAGTGGTTCCCACCTTTTTAATGCTTTTAACTGATTTAGGAATTAGTGCTGGTGTGACTAAATTTACTGCCAGTTTTCGTGAAGAAGGAAAAACGGCTGAGGTCGCAACAATAATTCGTCGCGGGATGCTTCTTAGGTTAGCAATAGGTGTGGCTCTTGCACTTCTAACGGTTATTTTTGCAGACTATTTTGCCTTGCTGATAAACAGGCCTGAACTCAGCGTTTACATACAGTTGGTTGCGTTCTCTGTGGTTTTTCATGTGGTGTACAGCACTGCTAATTCGGCATTTGTAGGTTTAGATAGGTCGGAGTATTCTGCGTTAATCACGAATGTGCAGGCGTTGTCTAGGGCGTCTCTTCAGATTGGCTTAGTTCTGTTTGGCTTTAGTATAACAGGGGCACTGATTGGTTATGTCGGCGGTTTGCTGGTTGCATCAGTCCTCGGGGTTTTCCTGTTGGTTAGGTTTTTCAAACATGTTGGGCGGGGGACAACTGTGGGGCAGCACCGTTTTTCTGAGACGTTCAAGAAACTGTTTCGTTTTGGTATGCCTGTTTATGCTTCCGTTGTTTTGGTTGGTTTGTTTCCCCTTTTTCAGCAAGTTGTTCTCGCTTTTTTTTCTTCCGATGCGGCTATCGGTAACTTTAGAGCAGCCTATAATTTTGCGTCACTGTTACTGATTATACTCACCTCAATTTCCACCGCTCTTCTGCCTGCTTTTTCCAAATTGGAATCATCTCCCGAATTAGTCAACATGTTCTTCAAAAGAGTAACAAAATATACTTGCCTCATAATAGTCCCTTCTATAATCTTCTTAATTTTATTTTCAACCCCGATTGTGGAGTTAATCTATGGAACTGAGTATCATTCTGCTCCTTTCTTTTTGTCTTTGAGTTGCTTGCCCTATCTTCTTGTTGGTATAGGTTATCTAACTTTGAATAGTCTCTTCACTGGGTTAGGTAAAACAACTTGGCTTTTGAAAGTGACTCTGCTCAATTTCATTTTTCTTCTTTGTTTATCTCCCATTCTCGCTCAAGCCTTTGATGTAACTGGCGTCATAATTGCAAATTTAATATCCAGTATAGTTGCCTCAATATATTCGTTGCATGTTGGATTGCGTTATCTTAAAATAAGCTTTGATGTGAGAATGCTCCTAAAAATCTATACAGTTGCTACTTTTTCTACTTTTCCTGTGCTTACTTTCAATTTCTTTTTCCCCTTAAGCTCGTTATTTGCATTGGTTTTTGGACTGTTAATTTATTTCGCAGTTTTTGTTAGCCTCATGCCTTTGACTAGGATTGTAAATAGAAGTGAACTTGCAGAAATGTCGCGGATAATTGGAGATTTGCCTTTGATTAGTTTTATTGCCAAGAAACTTTTTGGTTATCAAAAGAGGTTATTGGTTTGGGCTGAATTTCACCTCCATGATTAATGCATGTACTTTGTAGAATGCTGAGTTGATTTGTATGTGGCGTGTGCTGAAGTGGAAGCTGATTCCAACCGCAACTATTATTTTAGTTAACTCTTGAACTGCTAATATGCATTTGATCCTCTGTGGCGGTAGAACATTATGCTCGAGACATGGGTTCCCTCTTCCCTACACTACGACATCTGCCATTTTGTTCGCAACCATAACGTTAGTCTAATGCCGTAAAAGTTCAAACCCGCCAGCTAGAGGTCTACGGTACCGATGCCTCTGAAAAGCTTTTGGAGCACACTTGCCCAGCAACATAACTGGAATAAAGGCTAACCTGAACCGTGACCAACTTCCTTTTGATGATTGCTTCTTTGATTTTGTGTCCGCTACGGAGGTTATTGAACATTTATGGAATACTGACCAGTTCATCAAAGAATGTTATCGGGTTCTAAAACCAAGAGGGTATTTTCTTATATCTACTCCTAATTTAGCAAGCTGGATCAATGGCTTCTATTGTTTGCAGGTTTTCAGCCCCTTACACTGAACCTTCTGGTTCGATTTAACCTTGGTTTGCCATCTAAGCAAAAATATAGAGCTAAATATAGTGGGCACATTAATCTGTTTACGGTTCGTGCATTGATAGACATATTATCTTTCTACAATTTCAAAATCTTGGACAAGGCTGGTAGCCACATTAAATACAACGTTTCAGTAATGACGCTCTTTGATAGATTGTTTTACAAAAATGTAGACCTTTCCTCTGCCATTCTAATTCTCTGTCAAAAATAGTATTTAGCTGTTTTTTAGTCAGTTACACCGTTACGGCTGTGTAACCTTTCTTTTCTAATTTCTCCAGAACCATTGCTAACCCTTCAGCATCCTGACCTGAAGAAGGCACAACGGTGATTATTGCGGGTGGTGGGATGTGTTCTGTAACTTTTGATAATGCTCTAATAGCCGGGTTATTTGCTGTTTCTTGCTGGTGCGCTTGATATTCCAACTGCAGCATACCCAACAGCCGCTGAGACGCTTCTACATCTGCTTGCCCCAGTTGGCTCATAGTTCTTTTTAGTCTCCAAGCCTCAGTTGATTGTAAAAACCTCTCCGCTGGTTCCATATGCGTTATTTTTTCTGAAAGCTTTAACGTTTTTTTAAGTGCTTCTCGTGGGTTAACATGTCGCGATACTGCAAAAACTTCTTTATAATTATAGACGGCCAAAGCAGTTGTCAAGGACTCGTTAGCTAACGTTAATGCAGTCATCACAAAATTAGACACCAACACATCCGCTTCCTCCGCGTCTTTCACCGTTAAATTCGCGGCGATTATTGCGGGTTGCCCTTGAAAGTCTGCAAACTCTTTTGATACCAACTCGTTAAGCCTAACCGAATGCTTCCAATCCACATCCCTCAGTTTATCTCCAGCTTGGAACATCCTGCTGCCTTGATACTCTCCTCCTCTTTTAGCCGCCCTCAGCACTTTGTCGGGAAAAACGACGGTTGTGAGTGAAATTCCTGATGCTGTTTGTTCAAGGAATTTTTTTGCCAGCCACTGGGCATATTTAGCCTTCGGAATAATGTGGAGTTCAACGGGCTGCAGTTTTTGGTTTGTCTTGGTTAATCCCCATGGATCCATGGTTGTTGCCTGTATCTGAAGGGTGGATGGTCCTGCAAGCGGTGGGGTGAACCTTAATCTGATGTTCGTTTTGCCTTTTTTTTGCAATTCAAAGTTTGTGGGCTCAACCTGAACCCATGGCTCCTGTGGGTTAAGGAAAACTGTCAATGGTGCACCTGCTTTTCCATGCAGTGTTATGAGTTGGTTTTGGGTGTCGCCGACTAAACTTCTGCTAAACGTTTTGGCTTCTGTTAGCGGTGCTTTGGGCACCTTGATGGTGATGTAGCTTAAAATGGCGGTGATGTACACCATTAAAATGGCTGTAGTTAATGCCAAAGTCTGATTCCATAGCAGAAATGACGCTGCCGACAAGACAATTAACGCTGTTGTTAGAGCCGTTAGGGTTAGGGTGGCTTTTTTTCCTGTTTTTTGGGGGGGGCTAAACACGTGTGTTTTTGTGTTTTCTTTTAGGTTTTGGTCCAGCAGGTAAAGGGCTGGAATAATAACCAGCGGAGAGAGGTTTCCAGCTAAAGGTTCCAGTATTAGTGGCGTGAAGACGAGGGTGCTTATGGTTGATGGTAGCGTTAGGGTTATTCTTGGCGGTTTGTATACGGTGTAGAGTTGGAGGACAAATAGAATCAGCGCTATGTACAACTGTGGGGGCGGAGAAAAAAGAATCGCCAACAAAAAAACTGCCAGCAAGTACGCATTGACGAAATTTTTGGTTGTGAGCAGTGCCATTTAGCTTCACTGTTAGTCTATTTTTGGGACTGGAACCTCTTTTAGCAGCCTTTCAATAATGATTTTGGGGGTTATGTCTTCCATTTCTGCCTCAGGTTTTATTCGTATTCGATGAGTGAGCACTGAAGGCACCAATTTTTTCACGTCGTCGGGTATGACGTAGTCTCTTGTTTGTAGAAACGCCAACGTTCTGGAACCTTTGAACAAGGCTATACTTGCTCTGGTGCTGGGGCCTGTTATGACGTCGGGGTCTTGGCGGGCTTGCCTGACAAGCGAACTTATGTAGTCGTTGACTTTCGGGGCGACATAAACCTTCTTTACTTCTCGTTGTAGCTGCAAAATCTCGTCAAGGGTAACAACGGCTTTCAAGTCGGGGTCTTCAATGTAATCCAGATTTGCCACAACTTGCTTCTCTTCCTCTTTGCTTAGGTAATCGCTCCAGACTCTGAACATGAATCTGTCTACTTGGACCTCTGCTAAGGGATATGTTCCTTCGGATCCGTGGGGGAGTTGGCTAGCAATAACCATGAATGGTTTTGGAAGTGGGTGGGTTTTTCCTTCAATGGTTACTTGTTTTTCTTGCATGGCTTCAACGAGGGCTGCTTGGGTTCTGGGTGTGGTTCGGTTGAGTTCGTCGGTCAATACAATGTTGGCAAATAATGGTCCAGAGACGAAGCGTGACCCGCCGTTGAGAGCGTAGAGGTAGAATCCTGTTACGTCGGCAGGTAGCATGTCTGGCGTGAATTGTATGCGTTTGAATTCTCCGTTTATGACTTGGGCAAATGTTTTTGCCAGCAGAGTTTTTGCTGTTCCAGGCAGTCCTTCGATTAGGATGTGTCCTTCGCTGATGAGTGCTACCAGCAGCATTTCTTTCATTTCGTCCTTGCCTATAACGACCTTTGATACTTCATTTAAAATTCTGTCTGGAACATTTAGTGTTTCAAAGTTTTCTCCCAAGTTTTTCCTTCCTCCACCAAATTGGTCTTAACGCTATTGCTAATGCAACCGCTATTAAGGTTAATGTCGCCAACGGATTCGAAACTGCGCCGTAAACCTCACTCAGGCTTTTTTTCGCTTCCTCCAAAGCGGTTTTTGGTAAATGAGTTTGGTCAACAAAAACCTGCGGTTTTTCATCTTGAAACGAGGCAACGTTTTGGATGAATTGGCTGTTGTCTCCCATTTTTATCATGCCGTTAGTTAACATACTAGGGTCAGCTACCGCGATTACTACGCCTTGGTTTATTCTCTGGTAGGCGACAACGGGTAATGGTCCGTTGCTTTCGTTTGTGTTCCACTCTTCGTTGCCGTTGGTACCTGAGAAGCTGAAAGTGGAAGAGTATGCTACCACGATGGCGTCTGCAGTGTTATTTAGGCTGGTTGCATGATTGAGAATTATGTTGCTGACGTTGTTTGTCATTGGGCTTTGGGTGAAGTCTGTTATCTTCGGAAACCACTTATTTTGGTAATCAAACAATGGGTCCAAAAGGGGTTCTCCCGTGAACTTCATGTTTACACCTAAGTCGCCCAGAACCTGATTTCCATAGCCATAGTCATCCATTACTACTAACGTCCCACCATCATTGACGTAACTTTTCAGCTGCCTAAGTTCAGCCTCCGAAAACGGTTCATACGGAACCAAAAACAGGGTGGTTCCAAGTGGATTTACGGGTAACTCGTTAAATGCCTTTAGCGGAGTGGTGTTTTCTTGGCTCTCGACCGTGGTTAGTCCGTTCCAGAAAGGGTTTTCAACTCCAAAGTCGCCGTTTGGTGGAAAACCCCAAATTAAAACAAGCATAGCCAAACCAATAACTACCGTGGTGGTGAGTAAACATAAGCTCGTTTTCATTTCTGCAGCACCTTTATGATGTTGGAAACGTGCAGTTGGGCTTTGGCAACGTCTTTATCGTTTGGCATATGTGGAGCGTACAAGGTTTTCTCCGCTAACCCCGTTAACTGTGCAAATGAATCCGCGGCGTCGCCAATTTTTGACTGTGTCTGCTGCAGAAACTCCCGCAGCGTCATCTGTGTTTCCAGTTTGTTTCCAGTTGCTGCTTCTACTGTGCCTAAAGCTTTGAGGTATGCGTCTATAATTTTGCCTTTTGTTCCTTTTGGCTTGAATTCAGGTTTGAGAACAGGGCTTTGGGGTGCTACGGTTGGGGCTGTAGGTGTGTTGGTTGTTGCCTCTTCAGGAGGTTTGGGTTTGTTAGCTTTGAAATTGGGTTTAGCCACTCTTGTGTATAGTAGTGCTCCAAGGGCAATGCATGCGGTTGATGCAACCCCTACATTTGCGGAGCTGACGACGAAAATTTTAACGGTTTCTTGGGTTGAGGAGCACCATGGTTCTGCGGGGTTGACGGTTATGCTTAGATCTTGAACCCCCACAAGTACCGTGTTCAATGGGATGTTTATTGTTGCGTTAAAGCTTCCGTCTGGGGCTGTTTTCACTGTGACGTAGGTGGCTGCGACGGCGAGGTTAACTTCCGCGTTCTGAAGGGGTATGGTTGCTGATGCTGCTTTGCCCTCAACGAAAAGTTCTGTTGGTAACAGCACAAAAGTGGGTGCTTGAACCTGTATTTTTGTGGCGATTTTTTCCACGGTTAGGGTAGCTGTTTGGGTGGTTCCTTGGTAGATGTCTAGAGCTTCAACCGTTAAGGTTATTTGGTGTTTTCCTGTGGGCGTTAGGGAACTTATGGTGGGTTGCATTTCAAAGAAGCCGTTTTTGTCGGTTTTCCCTTGTGTCAATAAAATGTTATCCAGAAGAACTTTTATGGTTCTTTGCGGTGCAGTTTTTCCGTCTCCGGTTGTGACGTTGCCGTTTATGTTTGTCGGCAGTCCTGGGTAGGCTTTGTCCGCAACATTGAGGTGCAAGGCTGTTTGGTAATAAAAGATGATGAGCGTTACGGTGGGGCTTAAAGCAGCTAAGTAACATTCGCGGTCGTCACTGGTTGGCGTGTAGACAACTCTGAGGGTCATGTTGTGAATGTACCTGTAAGGTATCTGCACGACGGCTTGGTATTTCCCTTCGGGGTCGGTTTTTGCTGTTGCCGCCTGTTGGTCATTCAAAAAAAGCGTTACTTCTCTGTTTGGGAGATTCTGGCTGGGTGCTTTGAGCGTTCCTGATGCCATAATTTGTTCACCGACAAAGACTATTGTTGCGTTAACGTTGAGGGTTAACTGTGTGGGTAGCAGGTTGGTGTCGATTTGTTGCATTTCGCTGTTAAGGGTCGTCAAAAGTTCGTGGTATCTTTGCAGAAGTTTCGTTAGTTGCTGGAGGATGGTTTGGAGCCGGCTGTAGGCTTCTCTGATTTTGTTCTGTGTTGGTTCAGCAAATACGCCTATTTTTTTGCTCAGTGTGACGGTGGCTTCTTGGATGTCGTCTAAAAGAATCTGGGCTTTGGCGGCAAGGATGCCTGCTTCTTTGAGTGTTTGGTTTGCCTCGGAGAGTTGATTCTGATTTAGCAGGGTTTGGGCTTGGTTTAGCTGTACTTCAAGGCTGTTGAGGGTGCTGGTTAATTGTTGCGTGAGGTTGTTGAACCGGTTAATTATGTACTGTGCGTCTTCGGGTATTGAGAGGTAATTGAGTTTGTCGATAAGACTGCTTGCATTTTGGTAATCTTTTGATGCGACAAGCGCCAGTATATCCGCGTAGTTTGTGAGGAAAGCATATCCGTCAAGAGTGTTTTCGGCGGTGCTGGGGTCTTCATGAGGCACATATGCACCTTTGCCTTGCGCTGTCATGGGAAGGGTGACTGTGGCTAAAATAAGGGTCAGAAGTACCAAGGTAGCTGCTGTGAATGTTTTCAAAAGAAGGTGACCTCCCAAGTTATCTCCAGAACCTTCAACATAAAGATGACCAAAAAGACCGCAAAGAGGGCGTAGCTGAGGAGGTTTAAGGTTTTTTGGGTTTTAGGCTGTAGGGGCGAATGCAGTAACGTTAGTGTAAAATATTCCAATATGTACAGGGCGACGTAAAGGTCAAGGTTGTTGACGCTTAAAAACGAAAGGGCAACCGTGGTGAACGTGTAAGTAACGGCTAATGAGGCGAGGTATCTTTCGAGTTTTCTCAGAAGCTTTGCCCCGCCACAATTTTTAATTCCACCACACATTTACCTCTGAGATGCTGTTCGCTGTTCACCAAAACGGGTTTGTTTAGAACTTCAGCCGTCACCGAAGCCACAATCGACGCCAACGGGGTGCCTAAACTCTCGTACACCCACATCTTGCGGTGCTCCAAACGTGGATTACCCACTTCAACCAAAATCTTTTCACCCTCCATGGCGACGCATGTGCTGTCTGCCAAGTTGATGGTGCCTGCAAGAACGGTTGTGAGGGCGGCTTCCACGTCTCCTGCGTTTGCTGCGGAGTGGGGTTTTGGAGGGGTTGTTTTTGCGGCTTCTGAGCCGGGTGTGGTGACTAGTAAGCCTACGTCTTCGGGGTTTGGACCATGTTTGACGATGAGGCGGTTGGGCAGGACGGTTTTTTCCAGTTTGGGTGGGTGGGGGTTTGAGTGGAGGGGGATGAGGGCTTGGGGTTTGCCGCTTGTCATGGTGGAGGGTAAGTAGATGGCTTTGGACTTTAGGCCTATTTCTTCGATGAGGGCTGCTATGTTTTCGATTCCAGCCTGCATGAGTAGGGCGGTGGCTTCAGGTGGGATTTTTGGTTGTCCTCTTCCTATGGTGTATGCTATGCTTGCGAGTATGATTGTGGAGATGCCTAGCGCGGTTAAGGGGGTGGATTGTAGGATGAGGTGTGCGGTGGCGGCGAGGAGGGTGCCTGTTATAGCTAAGCCTGCTCCAAGCATAGTGTAGTAGCTTTTAATTGTCTTCACTGCATACACCATTAGTTTTGTTCTGAGTCAGATTTATGTTTGTTCTGGTTAATTTCAATGATTCATCAGTGTGGTTATCTTCCTTTTTAACACTTGTTCGAATTCCGAACTTTGAAAAAACTAACGCCACAAAAAGCATAATCACCACCGCTACACTTTGCGTTGACGCTGCCGCAACATCGATTATGGCGTTAGGGTAAGATATCTCCTGTTGGATGAATTGAACTTTAACTGTTGATATGGGCACTATGCCTTGCTGTGTAACATTTAGGCCGACATTTACTCCGTAGCCCATGTTTGTTAATGGCCACAAAATGCCCACTGGGCCGCCAAAGAAATCCAGCATAAGATGACTCAAATAAAACAGCGATGCTAAAAACAAGATTTCCCCGTACGGTTTCCAGCCGCGTTTTCGAGTGCAAACCCACGCCACCACCATGATGGCTATGGGGATGAAGATTGTGTGCAGGTACAGGCGGTGGGCATTAAATGCAGTGTCCAAATCGGGAATGACCGCTATTGGCGCAAGCAGCAGGGCTTTTTTTACGCTTACCCCTGCAATTATCGCCAGCATTGCCGGAATAACCATATGAAAAACTATGTCCAATCGGTTCCCTTCAGGCTCAGTTGGTGGTAGCGGAACCTTCGTACAAGTGCCGCAAAGCCCAAGCCTTCAATTAACACTGCCAAGACAACCGTTATCGGCGGCAAAGTGATGCCCCACGGCGTATAGTTCAAAGCTAACCCCACAAGCGGCGCGATGGCCAGGCTTAAACCAATAGCTAAAGCAAACCTAACCAATCCGTCCATATCTTCGCTTTTGGGGTACAATGCTGTCACTAGCATGGCACCTGGCAAAAACAAGACGAAGATGCCCCCAAGAACATACCTCACATACAAAAGAGGTGCAGCGTTAACTGTGAAAACGAAAACGAACGTAACTGCAACCAGTGCGGTTAAGAACCAAAACCATGCGTTCTCCAAATTGAACATGTACCGTGTTAACGTGGATGGTGGGTTGGCTTCAGAGAGGTTTAACGACCCTTGCTTCCACATCGTGTAGACGGCTTTGGTTGCGTCTTTAGGTTTCATTTTTTTGTCGGTTACGAGGGTGTCAACAAGTTCCCCAAGCGTTGGGTTGTCCAAAGAGTCCGCTGCATCCTTAACTAGCTTCTCTAACTGTGCTACAGCGGCGTTGCTTTTCACTTCATCCTTTCTCCCATGGTATTCCATTTCGTATAGAATTTTTATATATGCGTTATGTTAACATTCGACCTCGAAGAGGCGGAAAGGGCATGAAGGTTACAAAAAAGCAGCTTGCATTGTTTCTGATGCTAACTGCTTTGGCGCCAGCAGTTGTCTTTGTCTATGGGCAGTCTTCTGCTGTAGACGACGCATCCACCTCTGTGCACGACGCCTACAAAGTCCTCCTTAAAGCCGACAATCAAGGCGCCAACACAACTAACCTCGCCGAGCAGCTTAATCTTGCCTTAAACTTAACTTCTCAAGCTCAAACGCTAAGCTTGACCAATCCGCAAGAAGCTCAACAGCTTGCTTTGCACGCTCAAGTCCTCGCACAAAACGTAACAGAACAAGCCTTAACATTAAAGGCTGAAGGTTTACTTCAACAGCCCGTAGCAGTTGTGGCAATTGTGGTCAGCTTGCTGTCAGTGGGCGTTGCAGTGTATTTTTGGGGTCCACCTTTTTTTTGGAAAACTTGGCTGCGCCTCAGAAAAAACTACCATGTGCAAACCAAGACTGCTTCCTCGCAGTCTACGAAGCTTATCGTGACGGGCGAACAAACCTGCGCCGCAATTTTGGCTTTAACCATCCTCCTCGCGTTTTTTGCTGTTCTGCCTTTTTTTCTGCCTAAACAAATGGGCGAGCAGTTTTCTGAACTTGGGGTTCTGGGACCAAACCTGAAACTGGCGGATTATCCTTCTAATGTGGTTGCAGGTGACCCCTTCAAACTTAACGTTTATGTTGGGAACCAGATGGGCAAGCCCATGTACTACGAAGTACAAGTTAAGCTTGGGGACAATGCCACCGTCGTGGATCCTGCATCCACTGAGCCAATTATGCAGTTTAACAAAGTGGTGCCAAACAATGGCACTTGGCTTTTCCCTATTGACTTGACCTTGACTCAGCCAGGCCAAAACCAACCGGTCCTGTTTGAGCTCTGGATTTACAATGAAACTACAAACCAAAACCAGTACCATGACCGATGGTGCCAAATCAGGTTTAACGTAACTTCCCCCGCAGTTTAGCCGTGGAGCAACCTTTGAGACTTGGAGAAAAGGAACATGCAGTCAATAGCCATCAAAATGCTTTTTCGCCGAAAAGGAACTGGGACAAACATCTTAGCAATTGCACTTTTAATTGCGTTAGTTGCCGCTGTGACTTCGCTGGTTAACAACGTCAACTCCCAAACCACTGCCCTCACCCAAATTGCCAACAAAGGAAAAACGTACATAGCTATGGATGCAACCGCTGATTCAGTAATAGACAGCAAAGTAGACCCTGCTGTTGTTGCCTTGCTACAGAGCCGCACCGACATTAAGGCGGTCACTGCACAAACGTTTCTACAAGCAACTCTTCACACATCCTCAGGTGCCCACTCTGTTATCCTGTGCGGTGTCCAAAGCCCTGAGACTTTCCTCAAAACCCTAAATGCCAACATAAACGGCACCTACGCTGCAAATCAAACCCAAATCAATGTTGGCGAAATAGTGGCTAACCTTTACAACTGTAGTTTAGGCGAAGAAATCAGCTTAGCTGTAGACAACCGAGTCGTTGACGTGACTATTGCAGGGGTTGTTCGAACTTGTACACAGGTTGACTCCGAAATAGTCCTTCCCTCTTCCGTTTTTGATGCGCTTTCAGCCAGAAACTGCTCCGTTTCAATCGTCGGGTTTGCCCCCAAAAATGCGGATGACGCCGATGCCTTAATCGCAAGTTTAGGTAGCGTTTTGCCTGCCAACGTGGAAGTTGTGGAGGTTCAGCAACTGGCCGCCTTTGCTGTTGATGTGAATAGCCAGATTCTTTCCTTCCTCAACTTGTGGTCGGTAGTTGTCTACGTTGTTGTGGTTGCTGCCTCATACATAGTTGCCAGCAGGCTAATTGCTGAGGCAAGCTACGAGTTAGCGATGATTAAAACTTTAGGCGGCAAACGCCACTTTCTCTTCCAGATTGTTCTAACCCACACGGTTGTAGTGGCTTTGTTTGGTTCAATTTTGGGGTTGGCAATAGGTTTAGCCGGAGCCCAAGTGGTCTCTACGGGGGTGCGGTGGGTTTGGTCGAACATGCAGGTGACGCCGTTTCTGGAGGCTTCTCAAAGCCTGCAGATAATATCTATTGCTTTTGTCGCTTCCATCGTGGGTTGCTTTTATCCTGCCCTCAAAGCCACCCACACAACGCCCATGGAGAGTCCCCTATGAGCCTGCTTGGGTTTAGATACCTCAACAGCCATCGGGTTTTGACTTTGGTTTTGATATTAGCGTTAACCTCAACGCTTTTTCTGGTCACGGCTCAGAGCTTTATGGGCATCTACAATGGTTTCTCAGCTTACTTGGGTGAAGACAAAGACACAATCGCCGTTTACAGCAATGCGGGGCGGACGCCTTTTACAGGTGTGCTTCCTGCTTGTCTTGCCGACACGGTGGGTTCCCTTAATGGCGTTTTGGTTTGTAGTCCTGAAGCAATTGCCCCCTGTGTTGTCAACGGTAAATCCGTCTTTATTCGAGGTGTAGTGTCTGAAGAGTTTACGAAAATAAACCCCCTAACGATGCTTGAGGGTAACCTATTGGATGTTGCTTGTGTTGATGGGGTGATTGTGGGTAAGGGTTTTGCGCAACGGTTGAATTTGAGTGTGGGTGACCGTTTTCTTGCGTTTGGGGTTTTGTCTTCGCAGTTTGTGGAACTTCACGTAGTTGGCATCTATGTGTCAGGTTCCGTTATGGATGATGAAGCTTTGGTTCCGCTTTACGTTGGGCAATGGCTCAGAGGTTCAAGCTACAACTATGTTAGCCTTATCCGCGTCAAAACTGACCCCAGCAAGTTAAGCGCCGCAGGACTTTATGGCGCCCTCGCAAGCCATGCATCACCTGACTCAACCCCCAGCACGAACACTCAAACAATCTTAAGCGACCTTATTCCTTCTCTAAGTCAGATCGGTTATCAAATTGATGACTTAGGTGTTGAAGACACTCAAACCTTTATGCAACGTTACCTCAACAACTACGGCGTAACCCAGGACACTTTTCTTATTCTGTCCGTGATGGTGTTGGGTTTAGCAGGAGGAACCGCCATGTGCGCCTTAACGCTGTTTCTGGACCAACACAAACGTGAAATCACCGTTATGCGAACTGTGGGCGCCTCTCAAAGAAAAATCAAAACAGACCTCCTCATCAAACTCCTCTTCCTGTCGTTAGCTGCCTCCCTGTTAGGTGCAAGTTTGGCAACGGGCATCTTGACAGTTTTAGGCAATGGCGGCTATCTGCAGGTTTTGTCGCATGGCATCTGCTTCACGTTTAACCCCTCCGTTTTCGTCGCCAACTTTATCCTCATCGGGTTGCTGGTCGCTGTAGGCGTAACACGTTGGAGCGGGAAGCCATGAAGAAGACCCTGCTTCTGCTTTTGGTGGTTACGTTGGTCGCCGTTTGTATGCGGCTTTACCCAACCCTTCTCAGCGGCGAACCCTACTCAACCGATGCATGGGCGCCAATCAAAAACGCGCAAATCCTCTCAGAAAACACTCCCATCCCGTTAAACAGCCCGCTTTTTGACCAATACAACAATTACTGGCCCGCCAACAGCCTTTTCGGGGTCGCTTTCGGCGCGGTTTTGGGGATACCTGCTTTTGACGCGACCGCTTGGGGTGTTCCTTTGGCGGCTGCATTAACGGTGATTGTCTTTTTCGCCTTAGTCTATGTCCTCACCAAAAACTCCACAACTGCCTTTTTTGGCGCCCTAATCTTAGCAACGATATATCCGTATTCGGTTTTTGTTTCAGGCGTAACCAAAGAAGCCTACGCCGCCCCCCTCTTTATGTTGTGCCTGCTTTTGTTTTGTATACGGCGGGGCGGAGCCAAATGGGGAACTGCGTTGCTTTTCGCGGTTGCCTGTGTTGGGCTGGTGATGTCCCATCATTTAACCAATGCGGTTGCCCTCGTCGTTTTGGCTACACTTGCAGTTGGGGTTCAGGCACGCCGCATCAGGCAAGGCTTAAGTTTAGATAAGTACCGTTTGGGGCTTGTTTTGATTTTGGCGGCGGTTACAGCGCTGTATATGGGAGTTTTTGCCCATGCAGGACTGAACTACAGCCTTGCAACCAGCGATTACCTTTCTGCCGCATCCTATCTGGTTCTTGCGTTTACCTTCTCCCTATTCTTTTCCCTCAGAATCTACAAGCCCTCCCTCACAGGCACTGTCTTAACGTGCTCTACAGCTGCCGCCATCGTTGTGCTTTTGGTCTTGTTGGGTTTGAATCGGTCCATCGTCGCAGGCGTCCCCCCAATACCCCCCCACTACTTGGTGTATGCTTCTCCGTTTTTTGTTACAGTGCCCTTGGCAATATTAGGCGCCGAAACTCTCCTTAACAAAAAAACCGCGTTGAGTGAGGTACCGCTTTTTTGGTTGGGCGCGGTTTTGGCTTTGTGTGGGTTTGCAGTTTTCGCTGGGTCAGCGTGGTCAATTTTGTTTTTTAGGCTTTTGAATTTTCTCTGTTTACCGTTGGCGTTGTTATGTGCCGTGGGTTTCTCGGTGCTTTGGCGTTCTGCCGAGACTCAGCGGCGCCTGCGGCGAGGGTTTGTTCGTTCAGCCGTGGCTGTGGCGCTTGTTGCCGTCGTCGGGTTGGGCGCGTTTTGCGCTTACGGGTCAGTTTCGCTTCAGGAACGCTACTTGCAGCATTATTGGCTTTATCGGGGCTCCGATTTTAAAGCGGCTTCATGGGTTGCCACAGCAACTGCGGGAGCTAACTTGACGGTTTGGGGCGACGCCAAAACCTGTTTGCTTTTGCAAGACTACTTCGGGGTGCACGTGGATTCCCTTAAGGGTTTTCAGTACTTGAATGCTGAAGGGGATTTGGCGCCTCAGGTACTGGTGGTTTATGGGCAGATGGCTAAGTCGGGGTACGTTTTCAATTTGGGCTACGGCGTGGAGCTGCCAAAAAACTGGACCGCCCAGACCGACGCGTTAAATCTTGTATACTCCAACGGGGAAGTGCAGGTTAATTGTGGTGGCGGGCATGATTGATTTGACCCGTGTTTCCAAACGGTTTGCAGGGCGAGACGTGCTTGAAGAGGTTTCCCTGTCCGTGAAAAGAGGCGAGTTCATATCCATACGAGGCAAGTCAGGCACCGGTAAAACCACCCTGCTCAAAATCATGGGGCTGCTTGAGCAACCTGACGAGGGTGAAGTCGCGTTGCTGGGCAAAAACGTCCGGGGCTGGGGAGATGGGGAGTTGTCGCGGCTGCGGCTGGAAGATGTGGGGTTTGTTTTCCAGTTTTTCAACCTTATCCCGTCGTTGACGGTTATGGAAAACATCGAGCTTCCACTTGCCTTGGCTGGTGTGGCTAAGTCGAAACGTAAAGAACGCGTCATGGAGCTTCTGAGTTATTTTGGGTTAACGAGCTTGGCGGCGCGGTTTCCCGAGAATTTGAGCGGCGGCGAGAAGCAGCGGGTTGGGTTGATGCGGGCACTCTCAAATGACCCCCAAATTGTTTTGGCTGATGAGCCCACTTCCAGCTTGGACGACGAGAACTCGGCGTTGCTGGTGGATTTGTTCTGTAAAATCAGTTCAGAAAAAAACGTGTCGGTGGTTATGACTTCAACCGATTTGTACGAGAAGCTGCCCACCTCCAAAGATTACCTTCTTAAAGAGGGGCGTCTGCGGCAAATACGTTAAGTTTGTGTTGGGGAAAAAGAAAAAGGGGATGGGTGATGGCTGTGTTATTTTGTGCTACTTTGCTGCTAAGCCCGTTGCTGAGTCAGGCAGTCCTGAAACGTCGGTTACTTGGTGTAAGCCGCCGTCGGGGAACACTTCAAAGCCGGTTATGCTGTCGCCGTTAAGAACGTAGAGGTACATGTTGCCTTCGCTTAAAGCCATATCCAACGCTGGAGTTTGGGTTTTGGCTGCGATTGCGCTTAAGAGGTTAAGGCCGCCGGTGTCGGAAATCATGAATGTGGATATGGTTCCACTTGCGGCGTTGGTTGTGTAAGCGTACATGTCGTCTTCCGTGATGACTAGCCAGCAGGGGGCTTCTCCAAAGGTTGGCATGGCTCCGCTAATGATTCGCAGGGTCATTGTCGCGTTAGGGCTGGTTGCGTTTGGCG